>NZ_JALBGZ010000538.1:0-4332 GCF_023006515.1 Bradyrhizobium sp. PRIMUS42 | reverse complement strand
CGGCATTGGGCGGGCAACTGCGCTCGCGGCGGCCGCGCGCGGCTATCGCGTCGTGGTCGGGTACGCCAGCAACAAGAAGGCCGCCGACGAGGTGGTCGCTACGATCGAGGCCAGCAACGGCAAGGCCGTTGCGGTGAAATGCGATGTCGCCGAGGAGCGCGACATCATCGACCTGTTCAAGGAGGCCGACAAGTTCGGCACGCTCGGGGCGCTCGTCAACAATGGCGGCATCGTCGGCACCAGCGGCGTGCGGGTCGACGAGATGTCGGCCGAGCGCATCCAGCGCGTGATGGCCGTCAACGTCACCGGCTCCATTCTCTGCGCACGCGAAGCCGTCAAGCGCATGTCGACCAGGCACGGCGGCCAGGGCGGCGTCATCGTCAACCTGTCGTCGGTCGCAGCCAGGCTCGGCGCGCCCAACACCTATGTCGACTATGCGGCCTCCAAGGGCGCGATCGATTCCTTCACCATCGGCCTCGGTTATGAGGTTGCGAACGAGGGCATCCGCGTCGCAGGCATTCGCCCCGGTCTGATCGACACCGAGATCCACGCCGCCGGCGGCGAGCCCGACCGCGCCCATCGTCTGGCCCATCTGGTGCCGATGAAGCGCGTCGGTACCGCGGATGAAATCGCCAACGCCATCGTCTGGCTGATGTCGGACGAGGCTTCCTATGTCACCAGCGCCATCCTTGACGTCTCGGGTGGACGTTGAATGCCTGCGAACGAATTCCGCGAAGATATGTTCGAAGATCTGAAAGGATTCATCGGGCGGATTCCGGGGACCAAGGCGGATGCGCACCATCTCCATCGGGATGAAAGCTGGCACATCAATCTCACCATCGACATTGATGACCCCTTGGCGTGGCACGTGGTTCAAGAGCTCGGCTCGATACTCAACAATCTGTCGGTGACCGAAAAATTGCCGACGTTGTTCAAGCCCATGTCGTCGCCGCCCTACCTGAATGGCGGTCCGCGCGACTACCTGTACTGGCTGATCGAAGCAACCGGCGCAGTGTCGCCGCGCTATCTTCGGCAATTGCTTGAGGGACGGATGCCTCGGCCTGTCGACGATCGATCGCAATGGCTCAACCCTGATGAATAGACGTGACGGAGCATTCCATGACTTATGACCTCGTTGTGATCGGCACCGGACCGGGCGGTTATGTCTGCGCGGTCCGCGCCAGCCAGCTCGGCATGAAGGTCGCCGTGGTCGAAAAGAACGCCACGCTCGGCGGCACCTGCCTCAATGTCGGCTGCATGCCGTCGAAGGCGCTGCTGCACGCCTCCGAAATGTTCGAGGAAGCCGGCCATTCCTTCGCGAAAATGGGTGTGTCGGTCTCGTCGCCGAAGCTCGATCTTCCCGCGATGATGAACTTCAAGCAGCAGGGCATCGACGGCAACGTCAAGGGCGTCGAGTTCCTGATGAAGAAGAACAAGATCGACGTGCTCAAGGGCACCGGCAAGATCCTCGGCAGCGGCAAGGTCGAGGTCTCCGCCGACGGCAAGTCGCAAGTCGTCGACACCAAGAACATCGTCATCGCCACCGGCTCGGACATCGCGCGTCTGAAGGGGATCGAGATCGACGAGAAGCGCATCGTGTCCTCGACCGGCGCGCTGTCGCTGGACAAGGTCCCCGGCAAGCTGCTGATCGTCGGCGCCGGCGTGATCGGCCTCGAGCTCGGCTCGGTCTGGCATCGCCTCGGCGCCGAAGTCGTGGTGGTCGAGTTCCTGGATCGCATCCTGCCCGGGATGGACGGCGAGATCGCCAAGCAATTCCAACGCATCCTGGAAAAGCAGGGTTTTGCGTTCAAGCTTGGCGCCAAGGTCACCGCCGTCGACACCTCCGGCAAGTCGCTGAAGGCGACGATCGAGCCCGCCGCCGGCGGCGCCGCCGAGACGCTGGAAGCCGACGTCGTGCTGGTCAGCATCGGCCGCGTGCCGTACACGGACGCTCTCGGCCTGAAGGAGGCCGGCGTTGCGCTTGATCCCCGTGGCCGCGTGCAGATCGATCCGCATTTCGCCACCAGCCTGAAGGGCGTCTACGCCATCGGCGACGTCGTCGCGGGCCCGATGCTTGCGCACAAGGCCGAGGATGAAGGCGTTGCGGTGGCCGAGATCATCGCAGGCCAGGCCGGTCACGTGAATTACGATGTGATCCCAGGCGTCGTGTATACCACGCCGGAAGTGTCCTCCGTCGGCAAGACCGAGGAGGAACTGAAGCAGGCAGGCACAGCCTATACCGTCGGAAAGTTCCCCTTTACCGCCAACGGCCGCTCCAAGGTCAATCAGACCACTGACGGCTTTGTGAAGATCCTCGCAGATGCGAAGACCGATCGCGTGCTCGGCGTGCACATTATCGGCCGCGAAGCCGGCGAAATGATCCATGAAGCCTGCGTTCTCATGGAGTTTGGCGGCAGTGCGGAGGATCTCGCGCGCACCTGTCACGCCCATCCGACCCGCTCGGAGGCCATCAAGGAGGCCGCGCTTGCAGTCGGCAAGCGGGCCATCCATATGTAAGCACGCGCCCAGGACCGAATCGGGCGGGAAACACATGCTGCGCCGCCTTCTTCAACCGGTCTGGGTCCTGCTTGCGATCGTCTTCCTGATCGAAGCTTGGCTGTGGGACCATCTCGAGCCGATCGTCGCGCGGATTGTCGCGGCGATTCCGCTGGCGCGCTTCAAGCAATGGCTGACGGAGCGGGTCGATGCGCTGTCGCCGGCCACGACGCTGATCGTGTTCGCGGTCCCCATCGTCCCGCTGTTTCCGCTCAAGCTGGTCGGCCTGTGGCTGCTCACGCATGAGTACTGGACCAGCGCGATCTTCACGATCGTTTTCGCAAAGCTGCTCGGCGTCGGCGTCACCGCCTTCGTGTTCGACGTGACGCGCGACAAGCTCTTGGAGATGCACTGGTTCGAGCGGATCTACGACCTCGTGCTGAAGGTGCGCGCCAAGGCCGCCGAACTGGTCGACCCGGTCAAGCGCCGCATCCGCGAGCTGATCGCCGGCAACGGGGAGGGGTGGTCGTCACGTACGCTGCGTTTGATCCAGCGCTTCAGGAAGAGCGTGCACCAGGCGCGGTGAGCGTCCACACAATCAGTCTCTCACCGTCACGCCCGCGCAACGGCGAAGCCGTTGTCGCTGGAGGTGGCCGCTTCTTCAGCGGCCCTCGAGGGGCCACGGCCCGGCTGCAGCTCGGCCGTTCATCCTTCGAGGTCCCCCATGGGACG
The DNA here is from genome assembly GCF_023006515.1 of Bradyrhizobium sp. PRIMUS42. Taxonomy (NCBI): domain Bacteria; kingdom Pseudomonadati; phylum Pseudomonadota; class Alphaproteobacteria; order Hyphomicrobiales; family Nitrobacteraceae; genus Bradyrhizobium; species Bradyrhizobium sp. PRIMUS42. Next base: position 1,104 of record NZ_JALBGZ010000538.1, on the reverse strand, counting down.
CGTCGCGTCCCATGCCTCGCACCTCAGGATGACGGAATTAGCAGCCGCGCGCCCCACCCCCCTCAATGCAAGTGCAGCAGATGCGGCCACCACAGGCCGAGCGCGGTCATGAAAAGGCCGGCGAGCGTCAGGATGCCGCCGACATAGGCCAGCGCGAACATGCCGGTGATGATGGTGGCCGAGGCCAGCACGATGCCGATCTGGAACGCGGCCGACGCCAGCTCGAAATGGTGGTATTTCGCGGTCGCCTCGTCGCGGTCGTGCTCGGCGTGCTTGGCCTTCTCCGCGAGTTGCTCGGTGCCTTCGCCGGTCTCGGGCTCGGAGCGGTAGCGCTGCGCAGTCTTGGTCCAGTCGTCGACCTGCTTCTGCACCGTCGCCCTCATGGCGTCGTCGCTCGTCCCGCCCAGCGTCAGCTTGCCCTGCTCGGCCGCGGTGATCACCACGGTGCGGCGGATGCTCTTGGCCTGGAAGAACGCCCAGAGATTAGCGGCCTCGACGTTCTTGCTGATCGATTCGGTCTGGGCGCCCTTGCCGAGCGTCTCCGAGATCGCCAGGAACAGCGCCAGAACGGCGATCAGGAGCGCGATCTTCTTGTTCGAGCCGGACGCGTGTTCGGCGTGCTCGGCGTGCTCCATGCTTTCATGTGCGCTCATAAGTCTCTCCTGCCTCGGTTCCGCAACGATTGACCGAACCGCGGGCGCCGCGCAAGAGGCACGCGCGTTGTGACGGGACTGTGTCAGTCTTGTCGGCTCTCGTGTCCCGGACGCGGCGCGGCGTGCAACGCTGCGACGCTGACCCGGGACCCAGAAGCTACAGGCGATCACGCGGTGGGATGGGCCCCGGCTCTGCAGCGCTCCGCTGAAGGAGCGCTGCGCTGCGTCCGGGGCACGAGAGCTCGTGAGGAGTCACCGCCGCGGATGCGCGCTGGCGTAGACTTCCAGCAGGCGCTCGGAATCGATGCCGGTATAGACCTGCGTGGTCGAGAGCGAGGAATGGCCGAGCAATTCCTGGATGGCGCGCAAGTCCCCGCCGCGTGACAGCAGATGCGTGGCCAAGGAATGCCGGAGCGCGTGCGGCGTGGCGCTGTCGGGCAGGCCGAGCGCG
>NZ_JALBGZ010000537.1:0-4379 GCF_023006515.1 Bradyrhizobium sp. PRIMUS42 | reverse complement strand
AGCTTCAGGCCCGGCACGGCCTCGGCCAACAGCTTGGCGGCCTTGAACACGAGATTGTCGGACATCTCGCCGCAGGCCTCGGCCAGCGGCCCGGTGGTGGTGAGCTTCAGCTCGCCGCCCGGCTCCAGCGTAAGCCGGTCGGCGCAGTCGGCAAATGCGACCACGCTTTCGAGATCATGATAGCCATCGGCACGGCGGCCCACGACGCGAAGGCTGAGATTGACCTTCGCCCGTCCTTCTTCAATCAACGCCGGCATCGGCGACACGCCCCCAACTTCACTTGTTCGTCGCGCATGATCTCATCGGAAAACCGCTACACACTTTTCCGGATCATGCGACGGCCTAGCCGCCCTTGCCGTCGTCCTTCTTCTTTTCCGCCTGCGCGGCCGAAGAGTTCGAATTGTCGTCGGTCAGCCCGTTCGCAATCTTGGCCTCGATCTTGGGCAGCTCTTCCGGCTCGGGCTTGAGATCGCGGGCGTGCGACCACTGGAATTTGGCTTCCAGCGTGCGGCCGACGCGCCAATAGGCGTCGCCAAGGTGATCGTTGATGGTGGGATCCTCGGGCTTGAGGTCGATCGCGCGCTCGAGATTCTTCACCGCTTCCTCGTAATTGCCGATGCGGTAATAGGCCCAGCCGAGGGAGTCGACGATGTAGCCGTCGTCGGGACGCTGCTCGACGGCACGCTTGATCATCTTCATGCCTTCGTCGAGGTTCACGCCCTGGTCGATCCAGGAATAACCGAGATAGTTGAGGACGTGCGGCTGGTCGGGCTGCAGCTCGAGCGCCTTCTTCATGTCGGCCTCGGCCTTGGCCCACTGCTTGGAACGCTCCTGGCAGATGCCACGATAATAGTACCAGACGCTGTTGGCCTTGTCGTTGCCGGCCGGCAGCACGTCGACGCCTTGCGAATAGGTCGCGCCGCAGTCGCCGAACCTCTTGCGGCCGCGCTCGATGTTGCCGAGCGCCATGATGGCTTCGAGATCCTTGGCGTCCTCCGTGGTGACACCCTTGAGGATCTTGATCGCCTCGTCGGTCCGGTCGGCGGAATCCAGATCAATGGCGAGCTGGATCTGCGCGTTGCGCTTGAGCGGCGAGCTCGCCGGCACGCGCTCGTAGACCTTGATCGCCATCTGCGGCCGCTTCACCGATTCGTAGAGATCGGCGAGCGAAAGCAGCGCCAGCGGATGCGTCGGCTGGAGGTAGAGCGAGAGCTGGAGATAGACCAGCGCCAGATCCTCGCCGCCGCGGCGGGTCAGCGTGGCGCCGATGCCGTAGAGCGCTTCAGCGGCGCCGGCCTGGGCGGAATCGACCAGCGGCGGCATTTTCTTGCCGGCTTTGGTCTCGCGCAGGCCTTCCTGGATCAGCGGATGACGCGCGAGCTTCTTGTCGAAGGCCTGATAGACGGTGGTCGCGGCGGCGGAATCCTTGTTGCGCGACAGCCAGCGCGCATAGGCCTCGCTCACGCGCAGCATGGAATCGTCGAGCTTGTAGGCGCGCTCGAAGCGGGTGCCGGCGTCCTTCTCCTTGCCGGAGAGCTCGAGGATCATGCCGGCGTGAAGGTCCTTGAACAGCGGATACCATTCGGGACCTGCGAGCTTGTCGATGGTGGCAACACCACCCTTGGCGTCGCCGGCACCATAGGCGGCCCAGCCCGACAGCAGCGTGGCGACGAGATCGGTTATCGGGCCGCGGATCGACTGGCTGATGTTGGTCTGCGCGGCCGCGTACTTCTTCACCTTGAGATCATGCACGCCGACGACGAGACGCGCGACGCGGTTGGTCTTGTCGATGGTGAGGACGCGCTCGGCGAGCTTGACCGCCTCCTCGATGTCGCCGTCGGCGACCGACGAGATAAAGGCGCGGTCGAGCAGCTCGTTGTTCTTGGGATCGGTGCGCAGGGCCGAGCGGTAGAACGCGGCGGCAGAGGCCGCGTCGCGCTCGACGCTGGCATGGCGGGCGGCGAGATAGCTGCCGGCACCGGTGAGCGACTTCAGATCATTTCGGGTTGGAAACTGCGCCGCCGTGTTCTCCGGGTGATCCGGCGTCTGCGCCAGAACGCTACCCGGGACGGTCGCGATCGCTGTGCCCATGAGGGCGATGGCGGCAACAGTCCAGCGGTTGAAACGATTTGAAAACATCAGGGCTCGCCTTGAGTTGGTAGTGCCTGGGTTTGCAGCAAAGGGCCGTATCGCATGCGAACGCGGCCGGTGGCATCCGGACCCGGAACCGTCCGGCCGACAATGCCGCTTTTGGCGCTTCGCCGCAAGGATTCGGGCCGGACGATCCCCTCCGCACGCCCCAAATCGGCCAAGTGACCGGTCGGAGCAGCCCCAAGACGCTGCTACTATGGCCTTATCGTGGCCGCGGCGGGTCGCCGCAGCCGGGTGCTCACGTGAACGTGCGCAAGATCACCCTTGGTAACTCGGTGCCCTTACATGGCCTCGTAATTCGGGCCGCCGCCGCCCTCCGGGGGAACCCAGGTGATGTTGCCGTTGGGGTCCTTCACGTCGCAGGTTTTGCAGTGGACGCAATTCTGGGCGTTGATCTGGAAGCGCGGGCTCGAACCCTCCTCGACCCATTCATAGACGCCGGCCGGGCAATAGCGATTCGAGGGACCGGCGAACACGTCGTGCTCGGACGTCTTCTGGAGGTTCATGTCCGTGACCTTGAGATGGACCGGCTGGTCCTCCTCGTGATTGGTGTTGGACAGGAACACGGACGAGAGCTTGTCGAATGAGATCTTGCCGTCGGGCTTCGGGTAGTTCTTCGGCACGTGGCTCTTGGCCGGATCGAGCGTGGCGCGATCGGGCTTGGCGTGCGACTGCGTGCCGAACAGCGAGGCGCCGAACAGCGTGTTGCACCACATGTCGAGGCCGCCGAGCGCGACGCCGAGCACGGTGCCGAACTTCGACCACAGCGGCTTGACGTTGCGCACCAGGAACAGGTCCTTGCCAACGGAGGACGAGCGCCAGGCGTTCTCGTATTCGACGAGCTCGTCATTGGTGCGATCGGCGGCGAGCGCTGCCGCGACGTGCTCGGCCGCGAGCATGCCGGTGCCCATCGCATTGTGCACGCCCTTGATGCGCGGCACGTTGACGAAGCCCGCCGCGCAACCGATCAGCGCGCCGCCGGGGAAGCTGAGTTTCGGCACCGACTGATAACCGCCCTCGGTGATGGCGCGCGCGCCGTAAGCGAGCCGCTTGCCACCCTCGAAAGTGCCGCGGATCGAGGGATGGGTCTTGAAGCGCTGGAACTCGTCGAACGGCGACAAATAGGGATCGTCGTAGTTCAGATGCACGACGAAGCCGACGGCGACGAGATTGTCGTCGTAATGATAGAGAAAGGAGCCGCCGCCGGTCTTCATGTCGAGCGGCCAGCCGAAGGAATGCTGGATCATCCCCTTCTGGTGCTTGGCGGGGTCGATCTGCCAGACTTCCTTGAGGCCGATGCCGAACTTCGCCGGCTCGCTCTTGGCATCCAGCGCGAACTTCGCGATGAGCTGCTTGGTCAGGCTGCCGCGGGCGCCTTCGGCGAACAGCGTGTACTTGCCGAGCAATTCCATGCCGCGGGTGAAGGAGTCCTTCGGCTTGCCGTCGCGTCCGACGCCCATGTCGCCGGTGGCGATGCCCTTGACCTTGCCCTCCTCGTCATAGAGCACCTCGGCCGCAGCAAAGCCCGGATAGATCTCGACGCCGAGCGCTTCGGCCTTACGGGCTAGCCAGCGGCAGACATTGCCGAGCGAACCGATGAAGCAGTGATGATTGTCCATCAGCGGCGGCATCATGAAGTTCGGCAGCTTGATCGCGCCGCCAGCCGTCATCCAATAGAAGCGGTCGTCCTTCACCTGGGTCTTCAGCGGGCAGTCGGAATCCTCGCGCCAGTCCGGGATCAGCTTGTCGAGCCCGGCCGGATCGATCACAGCGCCCGAGAGAATATGCGCGCCGACCTCGGAGCCCTTCTCCACCACGACGACGTTGAGATCGGCGTTGAGCTGCTTCAGCCGGATCGCAGCGGACAGGCCCGAGGGGCCGGCGCCGACGATGACGACGTCGAATTCCATGGATTCGCGCGGGGGAAGTTCTTCGGTGCTCATCTGATCTCAGCCCTTGAGACGGTCCTTGGTCGATTGCGCCCTCTTGTTTCCGATTTTTCCGGGTAGGACAACCTCGGAAATGCGTTTCGCCGGGGTGCAAGGCGCCTTAAACTGAACTAATAGTCAGACTTTCTCATGATACCCGAACCCGCACCCACCGTCCGTGAGCTTCTCGCCTTCTATCTGGAGGCTGGAGTCGACTGCGCGCTCGCGGAGGAGCCAATCGACCGCCTGGCGGAATTGGATGCCCCACCGCCGGCCCCGCGCGTGGCACCGCCGGTCGAG
>NZ_JALBGZ010000536.1:0-4385 GCF_023006515.1 Bradyrhizobium sp. PRIMUS42 | reverse complement strand
CACCAGCAACACCAGCGCAATGCTGCCCGAGCGCGGCGACGGCTCGTGCGCCGCAACGGGCTCGCGTGGGAGGTCGTGGTCGGTCTCGGCTGTCATCTCAAGCTGGCGCGGCCTGTCGGCAGAGAATCAACGCGCCACAGGGCGCGTGGGGTCCTCCCTGCCTGAATCGGACCCTGAGGTGCAAGGGCAGCAGAGGTGAAAGGTACGCTGATTCCCAGATTACGGCCATTTCCGGTACTTTTCAGGTGTTTTATCCCCGCCCCGCGCCGAATCCCTGCTTCAGCCGCATGACGTAGCCGATCACTTCGGCGACCGCATGATAGTGCTCGGTCGGGATTTCCTGGTCGATCTCGACGGTGGCATAGAGCGCCCGGGCGAGCGGCACGTTCTCCACGATCGGGATGTCGTGCTCGCGCGCGATCTCCCGGATCTTGAAGGCGAGGTTGTCGACGCCCTTGGCGACGCAGATCGGAGCCGACATGCCGCGCTCGTAGGACAACGCCACCGAATAGTGGGTCGGGTTGGTGATGATCACCGAGGCCTTGGGAACCGCTGCCATCATGCGCTTCTTGGAGCGCTGCTGGCGCAACTGCCTGAGCTTGCCCTTGATGTGCGGATCGCCTTCGGACTGCTTGAACTCTTCCTTGATCTCCTGCAGCGACATCTTCTGCCGCTGGAACCAGCTGCGGTACTGGAAGAAATAATCGGCAATGGCGATGACCGCGAGCGCCGCGACCACCGCGCCGAGCAGATGAATGGTCATGCTGGTGCTGGCGCCGAGCATGGCGGCCGGATCGAGCCTGACCATCGCCTCCATGCGATGCCGCTCCGGCCACAGGATCATGGTCATGACCACGCCGAGCAGCACCAGCTTGCCGATGCCTTTGAGAAAATTGGCCGCCGCCTGCTTGCCGAAGATGCGCTTGAAGCCGGCGCCGGGCGAGATCTTGCTGAACTTCGGCGTCAGGGATTCGGTCGACCAGACCAGGCGGTGCTGCAGCATATTGCCGGCAATCGCCGCCAGCACCAGCATCAACAACGGCACGCCGATCGCCGCAAGCAAGGCGAATTCGATCTGCTGCATCAGCGCGAGCAGAGCCTTGCCGTCGGTCTTGATCATCCAGGAATTGGCGAGCAAATTGCGCATCGGCATCAGCAGCCCGCTGCCCACCGAGCCCGAGAAGGTCGAGACCACGAGCGTGCCGCCCGCCATCATGAACCAGGTGTTGATCTCCTGGCTCTTGGCAACGTCGCCGCGTTCGAGCGCATCGTCCAGGCGCTTTTGCGTCGGGTCTTCTGTTTGGCTCTCTGGATCGTTGTCTTCCGCCACGTAGCGCCCGCTTTCCGAAGTTCGTCACTTTCGCGGCCCTGTGCACGAACTTCGGAAAGCACAAGGGCGCTACAAGACACTTAGTTTTGCTAGTGCCGCGGATCGATTTGAAGTTCCTGGTCGGACTCGCGGCTCGCACTGCAGGAACTTCAGATCGGCGGCATTAGCCTCCCTCGTTACCTGAGCGGCATCAATTGGTGCATGACACCGATGAAGTAATCCAGATACGTGCCCATCATCGCCGTGAGCACCACGGCGAGCACCAGGAAGCCCGCGAAGATCGAGAGCGGCACACCGACGAAATAGACCTGCATCTGCGGCATCAGCCGCGCCAGCACCCCGAGCCCGATGTTGAAGACCAGGCCGAACACCAGGAACGGCCCCGAGAGCTGCAGGCCCAGGCGGAACGCGGCGGCAAAGGCGCGCGTCGCGAGCGAGGCGACATCGCCGCTCGACACGGTCTCGCCCGGCGAGAAGATCGTATAGCTGTCGTTGAGCGCCGCGATCACCAGGTGATGGCTGTCGGTGGCGAACAGCAGCGTCACCCCCAGCATGGTCAGGAAGTTGCCGACCAGCACGCCCTGCTGCCCCTGCGTCGGATCGACCGAGGTGACGAAACCGAGTCCCATCTGCTGCGCGATCACCGAGCCCGCGACCTGCAGCGCCGACAGCGTCACGCGCGCGGTCGCGCCCAGCACGATGCCGATCGCGATCTCATGCAGCATGAGTACCAGGAGCGGCGCGAGCGAGCCCATGTCGACCTGGTAGGCGTTGCGGTGCAGCGGCAGGATGATCAGGGTGAGCAGCAGCGCGATCGACAGCTTGATTCGCGTCGGGATATTGGTCTCGCCGAGGCCGGGCAGCAGCATCACCATTGCGCCGACCCGGGCGAAGGCGAGCATGAAGGAAGCGGCGAGCGCCGGCAGCAGCGAGACGTCGATGCGCATGATTGACGCATCTTGCCTCAGCCGCCGATGATTCGCGACGAGATCCGCAGCATGTGGGCGTGGAGGGCGTCGGCCATGAACGGCAGCGCCAGCAGCATCGTGGCAAAGATGGCCAGGATCTTCGGCACGTAGATCAGCGTCTGTTCCTGGATCTGCGTCAGCGCCTGGAACAGCGACACGATGACGCCGACCACCAGACCGACCACCATCAGGGGTGAGGACACGATCACGATGGTCCAGATCGCATCGCGCGCAACGTCGAGGGTTTCGGGGCCGGTCATTTGCAGAATTCCACTGTTCGTTGTCTTAAAGGGCGTCGAGACGCGAGTGGCGAGTAGCGAATGGAAAATGCCCCCACTCGCTACTCGCCATTCGCCACTCCCCAAATTCAGATCGGCATCTTCATGATGTCCTCATACGCCGCGATCACGCGGTCGCGGACCGACACCAGCGTGGACACCGCGACGTCGGTGTCGGCGACCGCCGTGACCACGTCCATCACGTTGGCCTTGCCGGCGGCCATCGCCACCGTCTGCGCATCCGACTTGCGGCCGGACTCCATGACGCTGCCGACGGCGTCCTTCAGCAGCGAGGCAAAGGATTGCCCGCTGGCTTCGGTGCCTTTGCCGGCACCGGCACCGCTGTTCTCCAGCACCCGGGCGAGGTTGGCATAAGCATTGGCGGCGATTGTCGGTGATGCCATGGCTCAATTGTCCTATTCAGCTCTTGAGAATGTCGAGCGTGCGCTGGATCATCCGGCGCGTCGCACTGATGATGTTGAGATTGGCCTCGTAGGACCGCTGCGCGTCGCGCATGTCGGTCATCTCGACCACCGAGTTCACGTTGGGATATTTGACGTTGCCGCTGGCATCCGCGACCGGATTGCTCGGCTCGTATTTGACGCGGAAGTTGGACTGGTCGGGCTTGATCTTGCCGAGGGTGACGACCTGCGCGTCGAGCGTGCGGTCGAGCGCGGAGGAGAAGGTCGGAACCTTGCGGCGGTAGGGATCGCCGCCCGATGTCTGCGCGGTCGAATCCGCGTTCGCGATGTTTTCCGAGATCACCCGCATGCGGCCGGCTTGCGCCCGCAGACCGGAGGTCGCGATCGCCATCGAGCGGGCGAAGTCGCTGCTGTCATTGGCCATGATGCGCCTCCTCTAGCTGTTCTGTTCCGAAGATCATGCGGCTAGCCCTTGCCGATCGCGGTCTTGAGCAGATGCAGGCTCTTCGAATAGAGCGAGGTCGCCGCCGCGTAGTCCATCTGGTTGCTGGCGGCCTTCATCATCTCCTCTTCGAGATTGACGGCATTGCCCGCGGGGCGGGTCTCGAAGCCCGCATTCTTGTTCTGGTCGAATCCGGATGCCGCGCCCGATGGCGTCATGTGAGAACCGCTGGTGCGGGCGAGCGCCAGGGGCCCCATCGAGCCCGTGACGGCCCCGGCCTTGTCGAGTTTCGGCTCGACCAGGTCGCGCGGCCGGAACTTGGGCGTGTCGGAATTGGAGACGTTCTCGGACAGGACGCGCTGGCGTTCCTGGTGCCACTGCATCTTGGTGCGAAGCGCCGACAGCACCGGGAGGTCGTTGATGGACATCGTCGCGGCTCCTTCCGCCTCCTGCGGACCTCCAAGGTCCGAAGCTAGGCAGAATTTGCCGCGTGTATGGTTAACAGCTGGTTAAGGACGTTCCCGACGCCTGTCCCCGCGTGGGACACGATTTTGCGCCCCGTGATTCTACGCCTCCAAAAGTGGCGTTAACCCAACCATTTGGCGGCGCGTGCACAGCCCAAGAAGTCGTTTTGGATCGAGCGATTCATGGGTTATTAAGAGTTGGGGACGGCAAAACTTGCCGTGGGACGTTAAGAAATCGCAGTTTGGGGCATCGTAGGCCGGTGGTTGGCACATCCGACCATGGGCACGAGAACAGCGCCATTTGTCGGGGACAAGTATGCAAGGCAGCCCTATCACCTTCATCGTCGCGTTCATCGTCGTTCTGGCGTTGATCGGTGTCGCTGCTTGGCTGGTTCGCCGATTCGCCAGCAGCCGGCTCGGCGCCAACACCCAGCGTGGCAGGATGCCCCGGCTCGCCGTGATCGATGCCGCCGCGGTCGAC
>NZ_JALBGZ010000535.1:0-4387 GCF_023006515.1 Bradyrhizobium sp. PRIMUS42 | reverse complement strand
CGAGCTCGCGGGCGAGGAGCCGACACGGAGCGGCGGCTGCGTGGCGGTCACGGGCGTCGAGGCAAAACCGAGCGAGCCCAGCGCGCCCGTATTCGAGCTGGTGATATTCAGGCTGGCCGCATCGTCGGTGTTGATCGTGATCGAGCCGCCATGGATTGTCGACGGCTTCGACGTCCCCGTGATCGCGTCGATCTTGCTCATCAGCGTCTGGATGCTGTCGCCGACGTTGAGCTGGTTGCCGGTCGCGCCCGAGGCCACGAATGTCAGCGTGGTGCCATTGACGGTGATGGTGTCGCCGGCGACGAAACCCGGCGAGATCGAGTCCGTGGGGCTCGCACCCGACAGCGCTGTCGCTCCGCTGATCGGGACGAGGGGGCCCGCCTGGCTGGTCTTGGGCGTGCCGATCGCAGAGCTGGCGGTGTTGAAGAAATTGTCGCCGGCGGTCACGGCGGAGGCCGCCACCAGAGAGGTGTTGGCGAGCTTGGTGATCGCGACGTTCAGTGCGTTGTTGAGGTTCAAGGCGGTGTTGTTCGGGTTGACCGGCGTGCTCGCATCGATCGCGAAGCTGCCGAGCGGCGTCGGCGTCGCCGTCGATGCGGTCAGGTCGATCTGCTCGGTCGTGCCGTCCGGCAGCGTGAACTGAACGCTGAGCTTGTCGCCGTTGTTCGGATTGACGCCGTTGAGATCGACCGAGAACGACACCGGCGATCCGCTCGGGCCGGTGACCGTCGCGCCCGTCAGCGTCGAGGAGACCGCCTTGATCTTGAGGCCGAACGGCGAGCCCGCGACGTCTTCCGACACCTGGACCGAGCTTGGCGTCGGCTGTGGCGTTGCCAGGACCAGGCGACCCATGCCGTTGGCGCCCAGATCGGCGGCCTGGCGTTCCGCCATCACGGTCTTGAATCCCGCCTGCGTCGTCGTGCCGTTGATGATGTCGCCGGCATTCGCAACCGACTGCGTGTTGACGGCGGTCCCGGAGAACAGATAGCGGTTGCCCGTCTGCGTGTTGAGCACGCCGACCATCGAGCCGAATTGGGCGGCGGCGGTGTTCTGCGCGATGGTCTGGCCGTTGACGTTGAGATCCTGCGCGGTGTTGGCGGCGCCCGTCTGCACAGTGCTCCGGATCTTGGTCAGCGACTGCAACGCGGTGTTGGCGAGGTTGATGCTGACATTGACGTTGGTGATCGTGTCGGTATAGGCGGCGATGTTGGAGAGCTGCGCGCGCCCGGCGATCGCAAAGCCCTCGTTGGTTCCCATCCCGGAATAGTTCTGCGACAGCTTCCCGGTCGAGAGCTGCGTCGACAGGTCTGTGAGCTGCTGATTGATGTTGCGGATCTGCGAGCCGAGAACCGACGAGGAGTAGTTGATGCTGCTGATCGACATGTTTCAGAGCCCTGTTACTGCTTACCCTTGAGCCTGGAGCAACGTGTTCATCATGCTCTGCACCACCGACATGACGTGAGCGTTGGCGGCATAGGCATTCTGGAGCTGGATCAGGTTCGACATCTCGGAGTCGAGGTTGACGCTGGAGGTCGAGCTGAACTTGGCCTGGAGCGTCGAGACCACGACGCTCTGGCCCTGCTGGAGCTGGGTTGCCTGGGTCGCGGCGTTGGCCTGCACGCTCAGGAACTGCTGGAGAAAATTCGAAACGCTGCCGCTGAAGGGCTGGCTCGCCGAGCCAAGACCGCTCTGCGGCGAATAGGAGAACACCGACGAGGTGAGCTGCGAGTAGAGATAGTCGGAACGCGTGGTGTCGCCCGCGGGCGTCACCGGCGAGGTGTTGTACACCGACATCCTGGTCGGGTCGTTGACCAACTGCGTGTTCACGGCGATGCGTCCGGCAAGGCCGGTCATCTGCGATCCCGAGGCGGTGATCGCGCCGGTGTAGAGCGCCTGTCCGCCGTCGGTGAACAGCGGCAGTTGTGGATTGCCCGAGGTCAGCGACGAGATCGTCTTGCTGGTCGAGGCCGAATTGACCTTGGCGAGGCCGCTGCTGTCGTCGGTGACCCGCAGCGTCGTGGCAGTCGCCGGCGACGGCGCGGCAGAGAAGGACAGGTGCGAGCCCGAGAGCGCGGTGTTGAGTGCGGAGGCGATCGCGCCCATGCCGCCGGCGAAGTTGATGCCGATCCGCATCGGATTGGCATTCGTCGCGTTCTGAAGCGGCAGCGCCGCCGGATCGGTCACGTTGACGAGCGTGACCTGACGCTGCGTGTTGGTTGCGGTGTCGGTGTAGGTGATATTGACCGTATTGCCCGGCAGGGCAGCAGCGAGATCGAGATCGAACCCGGCCGGCGGACCGGACACCGTGCTGCCGGGCGTAGTCTTGTCGGACAGCGCGCTCGACATCGTGGCGGCGAGCTGGTCGATCTGGTTCTGCGCCTGCACCAGCAGATCGTCGCGCAGCTTCAGGTCGGCCGCGATCTGGCCGGACGACACCACGTTGTTGGCGACGACGTCGACTTGCGAGCCGTTCGGCAGCTTGATGTTGAAAGCGCCGACGCCGGACTTGGCCGGATCGATGTTGTAGAGCGAGGTCGCCGACAACGCGCCGGCGGACGCAAAGGAGAATTCCGATGCAAGGCCGGCGCCGACCAGCTGAATGCCGGTCGTGGTGTAGATATTGGCCTGGTTCGAGCCGTCCATGGTGACGCGGACGTCGACATATTTCGACAGCGTGTTGATGGCCTGGTCGCGCTGATCCATCAGGGTCGCGGCCGAGGGGTCGTTGGCGGACAGGGCCTGCAACTTGGTGTTGATGGTGGCGACCTGCTGCATGGCAGCGTTCGCGGCCTGCGCCGAGGTGCCGAGATCCTGCTCGACGTTCGAGCGCAGCGACTGGATGCCCTTGGTGGTGACGTTGAGCTGCGTGGCCAGCGCCTGCGCCGCACCGAGGGCAACCGTTTGCGCCGACGACGCGCCCGAGCTGGTCGACAGCGCCTGCAGGGCGGTGGTGAATTTGTTCAGCGCGTCTTCGAGCGTACCGCTGTTGCCGGGCGTGCCATAGACATTCTGAAGCTGCTTCAGGATGTTGGCCATCTGGTCGGCGTAACCGCTGCCGCCGGTCTCGGTGCGCAGCTGGTTGAGCACAAAGGTGTCGAGCTCCCGGCTGACGCCGGTCGTCATCGCCGTCGAGCCGAAATCGCCGGTGGTGACCTCGATCTGGTTTGGCCTCTGGACGACGTAACCCGGCGTCTGCGAATTTGCGACGTTCGAAGAGACGATCGAGAGCGCGGCCTGGTTGGCACGCAGACCGCTCATCGCACTCGCGAGAGCTGAACTCAAACCCATGTTACTTGCCGCCTTTGGTTACGTTACGCGCCGATCAGCGCAACACGTTCAGAAGGTCCTGCACCATCGAATTCGCGGTCGTGATCACCTTGGTGTTGGCCGAATAGGCCTGCTGGGTCACGATCAGCTTGGTGAATTCGTCGGCGATGTCGGTGTTCGAGCCTTCCAGCGACGAGCCGCTGATGCTTCCCGATGCGCCGTCGATCGCCGCACCCGATTGTTCGGTCGCCGCATAAGCGCCGCCGTCCATCGCTTTCAAATAGTTGGTGCCGTTGAAGTGCGACAGCGAGACTTGGGCTAGGTTGAGGTTCTGGCCGTTGGAGAAGGTGCCGACCACGAGGCCGCTGTTGTTGACGGCGACCGACCGAAGCTGGCCCGCGGCGTAGCCGTTCTGCGTGATGGTGTTGATGGTCACCGCGCCGCTGGTGCTGGCATATTGCGTCAGTCCGCCCGAGGAGATGTTGAAGGCGACGGAGCCGAGCGACTGGCCGCTGACGCTGACATTGTTGATGGTGATGCCCGAGCCGGCCGGCGTGGTCAGCGAGCCGTCGGAAGCGAAGGTGAAGGCCTGGCCCGTATTGACCCAGCCGACCGTGGTGCCGGTCGCGTTCGGATCAGTCTGGTAGAACAGGTTCCAGCTGTCGGAGTGACCTGCGCCCAGCGAGGCGCTGTCAGTTTTGGCCCAGCGCAATTGCAGGTTCACCGGCGTACCCGCAGCGTTGTAGGCGGTCACCGCGCCGCCGCTGATCGACTCCTTGGTGAAGGTCGCGATGTCGTTGCCGATCACGCCGCCGGTGCCCGCGGTGCCGCCGCCGTTACGGTTCTTGGTGATGGTGGAGGTAAAGCCGAGCGCGGCGAAGGCGGAGCTGTTGGAGCTGGACACCGATAGGTTTGACACGGTGCCCGTGTTCAAGGTGATCACACCGCTGGTGCTGACGGACGAGCCGGTGGCGCCGGAGAGCGCATCGATCTTGCTCAGCAGGGTCGTGATGTTGTCGGGTGAGCCGATCCGCAGCAGGCTCGCGTAAGCTGGAATGGCCGTGCGCCTGGTCTCGCCGAGCAGGCGATGCACCGGCACGCCCTCGACCTTGGCAGCAAG
>NZ_JALBGZ010000534.1:0-4390 GCF_023006515.1 Bradyrhizobium sp. PRIMUS42 | reverse complement strand
AGCGCCCTGCCGCGCCGCGCAAGCCGCCGCCCGCCCCGAGGGACAAGGAGCGGCGATGACCCTCGACGCGGCGGTATGATGCCAAAGGAACGCCCCTCTCTTCTCCGTCGTTGCGAGCGCAACGAAGCAAATCCAGTATCGTAGGGTGGGCAAAGCGCAGCGTGCCCACGGCTTGGATACTTGTTAGCAGACGTGGGCACGGCGCGAGCGCGCCTTTGCCCACCCTACAAGTTTTCGACGCGCGGAGGGATAGGCCTCACCCCGCTGCTTCCTCCGTCATTGCGAGCGCAGCGAAGCAATCCAGAGTCCCTCCGCGGGAAGATTCTGGATTGCTTCGCTACGCTCGCAATGACGACTTGGAAGGAGCGGGCATTACACCCAACGCACCAACTGGCAGATGCTGTCCTTGACCAGCATGCGGCGCGCCTCGCGCCGTTGTCGTCTACGGCGACTACAACACGATCGACAGCGAGGGACGCCAGATCGGGCGGCGCGACCTGTTGAAGAGACGTCGCAAGCCATCTGGTGATGTGCTGACGCGACTCGCGGCCGGCAATTTCATCGTCAATGGCGGTATTGCTCTCGCGCGCGCGGAGGCCTTCCACGCCATCGGCGGCTTCGATACGTCGCTCAGATATTGCGAGGACTGGCATTGCTGGTGCCGTCTCGCGGCGATCGGCGAGTTCGAATTCGCGCCGAAGCTGCTGCTCGATTATCGCCTGCACACCGCCAACACCATGAACGCCGCGGTCCGGACACCGAAGGACTTCTTCCCGGCCATCGCGCGGGTGTTCGACGACGGTTTGATCCTGGCGAGATTGCCCGAAGGTACGGCGTCCGGGCTGCGCCTTGCCGCCGAACTTCATCTCATCACCTATGCGGCGATGCAGGCGGTCCGATTCGGGCGATATCGCCAAGCCCTGGGCTATCTCGGAATGGTCGGCCGGCGTTCGCTCAGGGCGTTGCCGCGCGCCGCGGCAAGGACCGCCCTCGCCCGCTTCGGCATCTAACCGTCACGACACGATTTTGGAGGCCTCATAGGGCTTCGGCGCGAAGCCGAACGCCGCAAGCATGGAGCCGAGCGCCACCAGCGCCGGATGCATGGCGACGACGGCTTTCGACGTCGCCAGCATGCGAGCGGACCGGACCAGCGACAGCGGCAGCCGTCCGAGCATCTGCACGAACACCCATGCGCGCGCGCTTGCGCTTTGAGCAGCCTTGTATTGCACGCGATAATTGATCGCGCCGATGCGCAGGCCACGCTTTGCGACCCAGCCGAGACTGGTGCGGCTTTGCGGCACGGTCTCGGTGATGACCGCCTCCGCCGTCCAATGGAATATCATGCCGGCATCGCGGCACCGCACGAAGAAATCGCAATCGCCGCCGCCGAGAAAATTGAAGCGCAAGTCGAACGCGGGACGATCGAACCGCTCGAAGGCGGAACGCGTGATCAGGCAATTGCCGCAGCCATAGATCAGCGGCACCGCGCCGGAATAGTCGTAGGCGGGACAGAAGGCGGGATGACGCGACAGCCACGGCTTGCTGTCGTCCTCGAACACCGGCAGCACCGGCCCGCCGACCACGTCGGCGCCGGTCGCCTCCGCGGTGCGAACCATCAGCTCGAGCCAGTCGCTTGACGCGATCTCGTCGTCATCGATCATCAGGAAGCGGGTCGCGGCGGGAAACAGCGCCAGCGCCGTCTCGAACGCGGCATTGATCGCCTGGCAATTGCCCTGACGCTTCTCGACGAGACAGACGCCCTGCAGCCTGCCCTCGGCCAGAAATTCCGCAGCAACCGGCGCGCTTTCGCGCTGCGCGGCATCGTTCTCGACCATGACGACGGCAAAGGAACGTGGGGTACGCTGGTTCACCAGCGATTCCAGCGTCAGCCGCAGGTGCTGCGGACGACGGAAGCAGGGGATGCAGACGACGATGCCGACTGACAGGTCGATGACCCGGGAGCTCGCCACGATCTCCCGGTTGGGATCGCGCACGGCATCCGAGATGCGCATGGCGGACAGGTCTGTCGGGATCAAGGTCATGACGTTCTAGATGTCCGAGATATGTTGAAAAAGCCCTGCATCAATCCCGCGTCCTGCGACGGCACATCGCCGCGGGACAGATGCGTCCCAAAATGGACGACCCGTTGAATGCGCGTGCCTGCGCCTCACGCCGATCTCCTGGCCGTCCTGAACCGACATCATGCGTTTAACCGCTTTCGCCTGTTTCTTCCGCGAAATCATGCGCGCGTGATACTGCAATTCGCGGTCCATGCGCCGACAACGACCTAACATGAACAATGCCGTAGTTAATGCGTATGCGGATTAACCCGACCGTAAGCACTGCGACCGGTGAGACGACGCGGCATCAGATTTGCTCTTCGGGCCTGCGAGATTTTTCCTGTAAATTTGAATAGAACAAGCGCGGTCAAAAAACATGAACAAGCCAGCCACGATCGATTTCGCGACAGCCACGGCGATCCATATCCCCGCGGTCACGGCATATACCCAGGCGCTCCACGATCTCGTCCCCGGCGAAGCCCGCGACAGCCTGCTCGCCGTTCACGACGTGCTGCGCCGCGAACTGCCGAAAGGCCAACTCGCCATCTACGAAGCCGGCGGCGGTTCATGCAGCGTCCTGCCACCGGAAATGCTTGACCGCAGCAAGGTCACCGTCGTCGATATCGACGAGGACCAGGTCCGCAACAACAGCTACGCAGACGAGGCGATCCTCGGCGACGTGCAGGCCTACCGTTTCGGGCGCGAGACCTTCGATCTCGTGATCTGCTACAATGTGATCGAGCATCTGCCCAACGTCGACGCCGCGCTGCTGAATTTCCGCGATGCGCTCAAGCGCGGCGGCATGGTGCTGATCGGCGCGCCCAATCCGCGCTCCCTGTCCGGCGTCGTCACCAAATATTCGCCGCACTGGTTTCACGTCTGGTTCTACCGGCACATCCGCGGCATCAAGGACGCCGGTCTGCCCGGCGAGCCGCCATTCCCGACCTTCTTTCACCCGCTGGTGACGCTGCCCCGGCTCGAAGCGTTCGCAGCCGCCAACGGCCTCGAGATGATCTACCGCCGGGAGGTCGAGAGTCCGCGCTATCCCGAGATGCGTCGGCGCAAGCCGCTGTTCGCGTCCCTCGTGGACGCCGGCGCCGCCGTGCTGAACGCCGTGCTTCCACGCGGCATCGATGTCCGTCGCGGCGACTATCACGTCATCCTGCGGAAAAGCTGACCATTATGGCGCGCGCGCGGTCCATCACGGAACAAGCGGAGCCTCGCGGCCACGCCGTGCGCGGTAACGAACCGTTAATCTCCGGGGATTTCACGCATCCCGAGCGTCACGAGGACGCAGCGCGGATTGGCATGCGCTTAAACGCTTTGTTTGCCATTTCGGTGAATAGTCCCTCAATGAGTATGGTTAATTTTCCCTGTTGCGTGGATTGGGCCCCTATATCCCGGGGGCATGGCGTAGAGCGAAGAGTAACCGCTCAGCCTACGGCAGTTGGAATGAAAGCTGGGGATCATGCTTGACTATAACCAGCCGATCGATCGGGCGAGACCCGAGCCCCCGCAACAGAAGACTCAGGCCGGCTTCAACGTTCTCGAGCTCGCCAATCTGCTCTGGCGGCGCAAGATCGCGATTGCCGCGGCCGCGCTGCTCGGCGCAACGCTTGCCGTCACCATCGGCAAGAGCCTGACGCCCCGCTACACCGCCACCGCCCAGCTCTATGTCGATCCGCGCGAGCTTCAGCTCGTCGATCGTGAGCTTACGCCGCGCGCGCAGGATGTCTCCGGCATGTCCATGGTGGTGGAGAGCCAGGCGCGCCTGATCACCTCCAACAGCGTCCTGCTCAAGGTGATCCAGCAGGCTGGTCTCGACAAGGACCCGGAATTCGGCGGCGGCGACGGCAGGAGCCTGATGTCGTCGCTGCTCGGCCTGATCGGCCTGCAGCCCCGCGCGCCCTCCGGTGCCGACAACAAGGAAGTGCAGCTTGCGGCGCTCGAGGCGCTGAACCGGCACATTACGATCCGCAAGACCGAGAAGAGCTTCATCGTCGACATCGAGGTCTGGTCGACCGATCCGGCGAAGGCGGCGATGCTCGCCAACACCCTCACCAGCGCCTATCTCGCCGAATCCCGCAACTCGCAGGCTTCGGCCGCACGGCGCGCCACCAACGATCTCTCCGGCCGCCTCAAGGAGCTGCGCGAGCGGCTGCGCAGCGCCGAGACCGCGCTCGCCACCTACAAGGCGCAGAACAATTTTGTCGGCACCCAGGACGCACTGATCAGCGACCAGCAGCTCTCCGCCAGCAACCAGCGGCTTTCCGCGGCCCGCGCGGCGACGATGGACGCGCAGGCGCGGCTCGATCAGATCGAGGCCAGCC
>NZ_JALBGZ010000533.1:0-4392 GCF_023006515.1 Bradyrhizobium sp. PRIMUS42 | reverse complement strand
GGGCTTCACAACCTCGGCAGCCTGCGGCTCGGGCGTGCCGTCGATGCGGCGCTTGCCGCGCTTCTCGACCACGACCTGCTTGCTGCGGCCATGGCTGAAGCTCTGGCGCACAGTGCCCGTTTCGACGCGCGGCTTGAGCGATAGCGTCTTGCTCGGAACGCTCAGCTTCTTGTCGCCAGGGGTCTTGGTATCAACCATTCAGCAGTCCTAATCCTGATTTATCAGTGTTGTGCGTTTCCGCACCGTCCAATTGGGTCGTCGTTGTCTCTCAGAAATCCTGGCCGGGCTTTTCGGCAGTCTTGTCAGCGTCCGCCATCCGGTATCGGACCAGCATCTGGCTACGTGACAGGAATGACTTGCTCGCCGGGCCCGCGAGCAGGGCAGCATGTATCACATTTGACCGGGTAAGTGCCAAATCCAATTCTACCGATTTCAGTACGGTAACGACGGGAATCTGCGGCTTGGCGCCGCGATTTCCGTCATTTTGACGCGCCAGCGTGTCCAATTTGCGGATTCCGTCCGCGGCCCCGTCGCTGGCGTGGATCAGGACCTCGACCGTGCCTTCCCGCAGGGCGCTTTCGACCTTGCCGAAACCGGCGACGATCTGGCCCGCCTTGGCCGCGATCCCAAGGACCTCGGTCACGCTCCGGACCAGGAGCGCCTCGATGTCAGCAGGAAACGTCTGGGGAATGCGCAGCTCGCGCTTGAAGGCCTTACCGAAATGGTGACGCCGCACGGCTTCCGCAACCACCCCGCGGGAGGCGGTGAGCCACATGCCGCGTCCGGGCAGCTTGCGCTTGAGATCTGGAACCACGTCGCCTTGCGGCGAAATGACGAAGCGGATCAGCTCGTCGATCGGCCGGACCTGCCGACTGACCGCACACATCCGCATGGTCGCGGACCTTTCGGTCCGCGGTCCATGGTCAAGTTCGGGGTCAGTATCGGTGAGCATCCGGGCGACATCCTCCTTCGCCCTTAAGCCGGCTGATCTTCGGTCGCCTCAGCCTCTTCTGCGGGCTTGGCGAGATCGGCCTCGGTGATCCAGCCGGCCTTGACGCGGGCCTGCATGATCATCGCCTCGGCATCGTCACGGGAGATATCGATACCGTCGAGCGCGCCCGGGAATTTGGTCTGCTCGCCGCCTTCCTTGCGCTCGGTCCAGCCGACCAGATCGTCGGTGGCGCAGCCCGCGAGGTCGTCGACCGTCTTGATGTCGTTCTCGCCGAACTTCACCAGCATCTTGGAGGTGACGCCGGGCACGTCCTTGACGGCGTCCTCGACACCGAGCTCCTTGCGCCTGGCCTCGATCTCCGCTTCCTGCTGCTCGAGATATTCGCGGGCACGGCTCTGCAGCTCCTGCGCGGTCTCCTCGTCGAAACCCTCGATGCCGGCGAGTTCCTTGAGGTCCACCATGGCGAGTTCCTCGACCGAGGTGAAGCCTTCGGACGCCAGCAGCTGGCCGACCACTTCGTCGACGTTGAGCGATTCCATGAAGACGCGGGTGGAGTTCTCGAAGTCGGCCTGGCGGCGCTCCGATTCCTCCTGCTCGGTCAGGATGTCGATGTCCCAGCCGGTGAGCTGCGAGGCCAGACGCACGTTCTGGCCGCGGCGGCCGATCGCCAGCGAGAGCTGGTTGTTGGTATCCGGGACGACGACCTCGATGCGCTCGCGGTCTTCGTCGATGACGACCTTGGACACTTCGGCCGGCGCGAGCGCGTTGACCACGAAGGTCGCGATGTCGGGCGACCAGGGGATGATGTCGATCTTCTCGCCCTGCAATTCATTCACCACGGCCTGCACGCGCGAGCCGCGCATGCCGACGCAGGCGCCGACCGGATCGACCGAGGAATCGCGGGAAATCACGCCGATTTTGGCGCGCGAGCCCGGATCGCGGGCGACCGCCTTGATCTCGACGATGCCGTCATAGATCTCCGGCACTTCCTGGGCGAACAGCTTCGCCATGAATTGCGGATGGGTGCGGGAGAGGAAGATCTGCGGGCCGCGGGTCTCGCGGCGGACGTCGAAAATGTAGGCGCGGACGCGGTCGCCGTTGCGGAACACTTCGCGCGGCAGCATCTCGTCGCGGCGGATGATGGCCTCGCCACGGCCGAGATCGACGATGACGCTGCCATATTCGACGCGCTTGACGACGCCGTTGACGATGTCGCCGATGCGGTCCTTGAATTCCTGATATTGCCGGTCGCGCTCGGCCTCGCGCACCTTCTGCACGATGACCTGCTTGGCCGACTGCGCAGCGATGCGGCCATATTCCAGCGGCGGCAGGGTGTCGGCGATGGTGTCACCGACCTGGGCGCCGGGATTGGCGCGCTGCGCATCCACCAGCGAGATCTGGTTGGAATGGTTTTCCACCTTCTCGACCACCAGCATGTGGCGCGACAGCCGCAGCTCGCCCTTCTTCGGGTCGATCTCGGCGTGAACGTCAGTCTCGCTGCCGTAGCGTGCGCGCGCGGCCTTGGCGATGGCATCCTCCATCGCCGCGATGACGATGCCGCGGTCGATCGATTTCTCGCGCGCGACGGCGTCTGCGATCTGGAGCAATTCAAGTCGATTGGCGCTGACTGCCATGGCTAGTCTCCTTCGTCAGGCTCGATCTCGCCCCGTCGCGCGCGTTCGGCGGCCAGGCGATGCTTCTTGGTATTGGTCGGGGCCGGCTTCTTCTTCGGCTTGGTGTTCTTGGTGGTCTTTTCGCTGATCTTGGCGTGCGGCGCCTGCGGCGGCTCGAGGCCGAGATCCCTGCGCATCTGGCGCTCCTCGGCCTTGCCGCGGCGCATCGATTCCGCGATCAGCTCGTCGGTCAGCACCAGCCGGGCCTCGCCGATATCCTCCATCGTCAGGAGCACATCGGGATCATCGCTCGCCTTGACGTCGTCGCGATGCAGATGAACGCGATCGCCTTCGACTGGCCCGATCCTGCCGCGGAACCGCTTGCGCCCTTCATGGGCGACCGCCATCTCGATCTTCACCAGATGGCCAAAATAGCGCTCGAAATCGGAACGACGGACCAGCGGCCGGTCGATCCCCGGCGAGGAGATTTCCAGCCGATAGGCGCGATCGATGGGGTCGGCGACATCGAGCACGGGCGATAGCGCCCGCGAGATCGCCTCGCAATCCTCGAGCTGCATCGAGCCGTCCGGCCGCTCGGCCATGATCTGCACGGTGCAGCCGGCTTCGCCGGAAATGCGGATCCGCACCAGGCGGTAGCCCATGCCCTCCAGCACCGGCGCTGCGACCGCGGACACCCGTGCCGCCGCGCCCGGCTCGACCACGAGCCTCGGCTCGGCCAGCAATTCGGCATCGGTGGAACCAGGGTTCGGTTCGGACATATCAGGGGTCAAGGCGCTCGTTGGATAAGGCTTGGGTTAAGGCTTGGTTAAGACTTCAAAGCCCGCTTCGGAACTCTCCCGACACGCGTCGGGCCGCATCTTCCGCCAAGCCGCGTTCAGGTAATAAAAAAGAGCGGGTCCTTTCGGGCCCACTCTCACTACGCGGATCGTATGAGAAGATGAATTGGCGCTGATATAGCGCTTTCTGTCTCCGTGGACAAGGCCCATCGCGGGTCAAAGGGGGCTTTTTGCGCCCGATTCGCAGCGTCCTGGGCCTAACGCTTCTTTCACCTCGGGAGGCTAAATTCCCTGATTGTGGGGCGGCTTGGACCAAGGGCGCACCCGCGGCGTGCCCTGATCGAGTTGCGTACATGACCGTTGCCACGTCGCTCATTCCCGGACTGGACGATATCGTCAAACGCGGCGACCCGCGCCGACGCGGCGAGATCGCGCGCGCCATCTCCGAACTGTTCTTCCGGGATTCCGCCAATCTTCGTCCCGAGCTCATCGATCTCTTCGACAATCTCCTGATCGATCTCGTGCCGCATGCCGAACTCGCCTCGCGCGTCGACCTCGCCGAGCGCTTCTCGCATCTGACCAACGCGCCGCCGCATCTGGTCAATCAACTCGCGCGCGAAAACGAGATCATGGTGGCAGCTCCCGTGCTGCGCCGCTCGCCCGTGCTCGATGATTCCGCTCTGGTCGAGATCGCACGGCTGAAGGGCCAGGGCCATCTGCTGGCGATGACGGAGCGGCCCGCATTGTCGGCTGAGATCACCGACGTGCTGGTCGAGCGCGGCGATCGCGACGTGGTGCGCCGCGCCGCGGCCAATGCCGGTGCGGTGTTCTCGCCGGGCAGCTATTCCGAGATGATCAAGCGCGCGGCGCAGGACGGTGTGCTGACACTCAAGATCGGTCAGCGCCGCGATCTTTCGGGCGAGCACCTGAAAGAGCTTCTCGACGGGACGCTCGACGTCATCCGCCGGCGACTCTCCAGCGTGGTCAACCCCGCGCGCCAGGTCGAGATCAAGCGCGCGATGGCGGCGAT
>NZ_JALBGZ010000532.1:0-4410 GCF_023006515.1 Bradyrhizobium sp. PRIMUS42 | reverse complement strand
GGCTGCGCCTGCCACGGCCTGTCCCGGTCAAGGTGAACGTCGCGATGTCCTAGGCGCGGTTGACGCCGACGCTCCAAGTCAGCGGCGGCCCAGGCCACGCTCCGACCGCTGGTCAGCATCCATCAGTCCCGGCTGACAGGAACCTTTTCAGGGGGGAACGGTTGGCATGCGATGGCGAGGCCGCAGCACAGCCGCCGCTCATGAAGACCGCGTGGACCAGTGCCCTGAGCGGCTGTCCGATGCAGTGTCGTCCTGCACTCCCGCAGCTGAATTCGGTAAACGCTCAGCGGACGACGGGACAGGGACAGCATGAGGCCTGTAACGCGACAGCCCTTCAAACCCCGCACCCCTGAAGAACTAATGGCGCTGCTGGGTGCAGTAGCAACCGCGGTTCTGACCGTCATCATCATCTCGATGCTCTATTTCGGTCGAGATATCTTCGTGCCCGTTGCGCTGGCCATACTCCTCAGCTTTGTACTGGCGCCGCTGGTCGGAATATTGCAACGAATCCATGTCCCGCGGGGATTGGCAGTCGTGAGCGTGGTTGTCGTCGCGTTCATGCTGATCTTCGCGATCGGAAGCCTTCTCGCCACCCAACTGACGCAACTCGCTGGGGACCTGCCCAGATATCAATCCACGATCAGCGACAAGATCCAGGCATTCCGGGACACCAAGGCCGGCAGGGGCACGCTGGAGCGTGCTTCCGACATGCTGAAGGATCTCAGCAAGGAGCTTGATAGACCGAAGGATGCCCCGCCCCCGCCCCGGACCGGCATGGTCGCTGGCTCAAATGCCTCGGCGCCACCGGTACCGGTCGAAGTGCGCCAGCCCGATCCCGGCGCGCTGGAGAGTCTGCGAACCCTGATCTCTCCGCTCATTCATCCGCTCGCGACCACCGGCATCATCATCATTTTCGTCATCTTCATCCTCATTCAACGCGAGGATCTTCGTAACCGCTTCATTCGGCTGGCGGGCTCCTCGGATCTGCAGCGCACCACCGCCGCATTGGACGATGCAGCGAGCCGCCTCAGCAAGCTGTTTCTGACCCAGCTCCTCCTGAACGGTGCATTCGGCGTGGTGATCGGCACCGGCCTCTGGGTCATCGGAATTCCCAGCGCGATCCTCTGGGGCATCCTCGCGGCTGCGCTTCGTTTCGTTCCCTATGTCGGCGCCGTTATCGCCGCCGCATTTCCGCTGGCACTCGCAGTTGCCATCGATCCCGGCTGGTCGATGCTGCTTTGGACTCTCGCCCTCTTTCTTGTCGTTGAACCGATCGTAGGCCATGTCGTCGAGCCGATGGTTTACGGGCGCAGCACGGGGCTTTCACCCGTTGCCGTCGTCGCATCGGCAACGTTCTGGACCGCGCTTTGGGGACCGATCGGCCTTGTCCTTGCGACCCCCCTCACGATTTGCCTCGTGGTGCTCGGGCGGCATGTGGAGCGATTGGAATTCCTCGACGTCATGTTTGGAGACCGGCCAGCGCTTTCTCCTCCGGAAATCTTCTATCAGCGGATGCTGGCGGGAGATCCGACCGAAGCGGCCGAAAAGGCAGAGGAATTTTTGAAAGAGCGCTCGCTGGCTTCGTATTATGACGAGGTTGCGCTGAAGGGTTTGCAGATGGCGCAAGCCGACGCGGAGCGCAATGCGCTCGACCAGGAACGGCTCACGAAGATTCGAGACGCCGTCAGCGAATTTGCAGCGGATCTTGCCGAACAGGACGACCGGCCCCCCGCGAAGAGCAGTTCAACCAAAGATGTTGAAGCCTCATCCGCGGTTGAAGGCATTGCGGAGAATGCGGCCAACGAACACCTGCCTTACCTCCGCAAAGAGACTCTCCCGCCGGACTGGCAGGGCGAACACCCCGTCCTCTGCGTGGCCGGACGCACGCTGATCGATGAGGCGGCCGCGATCATGCTGGCCCAGCTTTCGACCGAGCACGGGCTCGCCGCGCGGGTCGAAGGCGCGGCATCGCTTTCCACGACCAATGTCTTTCGTCTGGATACGACGGGCGTTGCGATGGTCTGCCTGGTCTATCTGGATGCCCACGCTGCGGCACACATGCGGTACTCCATGCGGCGTCTGAGACGGAAACTGCCGAAGGCAACCATCATCCTGGGCTGCTGGGTCAAAGACGTTGACCCGGCTGCCCTGGAATCGCTGCGGGAAGGCGCCAAGGCTGATCTCGTTGCAACGAGCATCGGCGAGGCCGTCAGGCTGTGCATCGATGCGACGGGGGTAACGGAACAGCAGCGTGAAGCCCCCGGGCAGGATGGAACCACAATTGCTGCGGCATGACATCTCCATCGCAACTTTGGAAGCGTTTCTCGTCGCTCTATAGCCCCGTACGCTGAACCAAGAATGCCAGGGTCATCACTGCGAGCTAAATCATGAAGCGTCCCTGGACGCTGCTGGGCTGCAAAGGTCGTTCTCTTGCGCCCGCCACAACCGGACGCGCTTCAAATTCAGCCTCTGCAGAGCACAATCCACGGGCCGCTCAGCCCCTCCATACTACGCCGTCCGCAACACCGGCGCCGGCGGCTGCGACGGCCTGACGAGCGCGAACGCGACCTGCACGATGCCCCCTGCCAAGCCCAGCGCCACGCCGATGCGCCAGGCCATGGTGTAGGAGCCGAGCGCGTCGTAGAGCACCCCGCCTCCGTAGGCACCGAGGAAGCTGCCGATCTGGTGGCTCATGAAGGCGAGGCCCTGGATCATCGCCTGCCAGCGCAGGCCGAACATCTCGGCGACGGCGCCTGCGACCAGCGGGCCGACGCCCATCCAGAGGAAGCCCATGATGGCGCCGAACAGCAGCGTCGAGAACGGCGTTGCCGGCAGCATGAAGTACCAGGCGAGCGCCAGCGAGCGCAGGATGTAGATGCCGCCCAGAAGCGCCAGCTTGTTCCAGCGCTCGCCGGCCCAGCCGAAGAACAGCGAGCCCAGCACGTTGAAGCCGCCGATCATGCCGAGCGTCTGCGCGCTCAGCATCGGATCGAGGCCGCAGATCGCCAGATACGACGGCAGATGCGTGGTGAGGAACACCAGCTGCATGCCGCAGACGAGATAGGCGCACGTCATCACCACGAAGGAGGCGTTCCCGAACGCCGCCCTGGTCACCGACGCGGCGGTAGCATCGCCAATGTCGTCGGCGGCCGGCGTTTGCCGGGTCCGAGCGGCCCTGCGTCGTTCCTGATGTATGAGGGCGCCTCGGGCGAGCGCTACACGATCTACACCGCCAAGACCGAGAATGGTGCGACGCAAATGCGTTACGCCAGAACGGACAAGGACGGCGCGCTGTTCTGGGCCGAGCGCGGCGTCGGCTACGTCGTCAGCGGCGGCGGTGATCGCGACCGGCTTACCAAGGTGGCGCAGGCCGTCTACGATCAGGCCGAGAAAAACGGCACCTGAGCAACCGCATAGAGGCGGTGCCTCGATTCCGTCATTGAAAATTTGGAATGAAGACATCGGCGCGTCTCATTATCGCACCGGATGATCACGCGAAAATGAGCAGCGTTCGATCCGCCGATCGACGCGGGCGGCCTCGATTGGGGTTTTTGGTACCGCGCTGGTCCCCCTCTCGAGGCCGCACCCTTTTATCGGCTGCCCCGCCGGACAGCCGACACGTCACAAACGTCAGCGTCGAAGCGCGAGCCGCGCTTCAGGCGTATGTTGAGCATCATCCTTTCGGGAAGAGAATGCTCCGAGCGTCGAGCTGGCCTCGGATAGCGCCCTAGCCGAGTCCGCTACGTGGATTGTAGGGGTGTTGGTCCCGCCACTTCTCCATCAATGCTTCAAGCGCGGCGTCGTTCCCGTCCGGTAGCATAATCCTGATGGTGACGAAGAGATCCCCGGTTCCACCGGCTTTCGGCAGGCCCTTGCCCTTGAGGCGGAAGGTCCGGCCACTGGAGGTGTTTTTCGGGACCGAAAGCTCCACGGCATTGCCGAGGGTGGGCACGCGGACCTTGGCCCCGAGCACCGCCTCGTAGAGCGTGACCGGCAGGTCGATGCGCAAGTCGGCGCCCTCGACCTTGAAGTAGGCGTGCGGCGCGATGCTGATGGTGATCAGGAGATCGCCGGGTGGATGGCCCTGCGCGGACTCGCCTTGTCCCCGGAGCCGGATCTGCTGGCCCTCGGTGACGCCGGCCGGAATCTTGACGTTGAGCTCCTTGCCCGTCGGCAACCGGACGCGCTTCTCGCCACCCTTGACCGACTCTTCCAGCGAGACGGACATGGCAACATTCACGTCGAGATCGAGCCCGACGCCGCCGGTGTCGAATTCGAACTGCCCGGCACTGCCGGCTCCAGGCCGGGCGCCACGCATCCCGCCGCCGAACATGCTGTTGAGGATATCCTCGAAGGCGCCGCCGCCCTGGCCAGGGCCGCCGCCGGAGCGGAACGTATAGCTCTCGAATC
>NZ_JALBGZ010000531.1:0-4416 GCF_023006515.1 Bradyrhizobium sp. PRIMUS42 | reverse complement strand
AGCGTCGCCACGGCGGACAGCGGCACCTGGGCGTTCGGCGCGCCGACCGTGGTGCTCGCGGCGCCCGGCAGATAGAGCTTCGACAGGATCGAGGGATCGCGCTGGTACATCGGCAGCGCCTCCAGCACCACGCGGTACTGGTTGGCCTGGCCGTAGATGGTCGAGATCTGCCGCTGCGCGAAGGCGTCGTTGAGCGTATCGGTGATTCCTTGCAGGCTCACGCCGAGCTGCCCTGCCCGGGTGCGATCGACGTCGAGCTGCGCCCGCAGACCGCCCTCCTGCGCCTCGGAGGAGACGTCACGGAACAAGGGATCGCGCCTCATCTCTGTGACCAGCTTGCGCGCCCATTCCGACACCAGCGTCGCGTCGGTTCCGGTCAGCGTATACTGGTATTGCGAGCGGCTCGACTGGGTCGAGATCTGCACGTCCTGCACGGGCTGGAAATAGACGGTCATGCCGGGGATGCCGGCCACCCGCTCCTTCAACCGGGTGATCACCGCGCTCACATCGTCGCGCCGCTCGCCACGAGGTTTCAGCGTCATGACAAGACGCCCGACATTGGTGGTCGGGTTGACCGAGCCCGCGCCAATGACCGAGACCACGCCGGTCACATCAGGGTCGGCCTTGATGGCGTCGGCGGCCTCGCCCTGCCGCTTCTGCATCTCCGCGAACGACACGTCGGGCCCGGCTTCCGTCACCGCCGTGATCGAGGCGGTGTCTTGCAGCGGCAGGAAGCCTTTGGGAGCAACAACGTAAAGCACAAGCGTCGCAACCAACGTAGCAAAAGTCACGACCAGCGTGGCGCGCTGGCGTTCCAGCACCCACAGCAGCGTCCGGTGATAGGCCTCGACGGTGCGGTCGATGAAGCGGCTGATAGTCGCCAATCCCGGCACCGCCAGCTCCTCATGGGCGTGCTTGAGCAGGCGCGAGCACATCATCGGCGTCAGCGTCAGCGAGACCACGGCCGAGGTGACGACCGCGATCGTCAAGGTCAGCGCGAATTCGCGGAACATGCGTCCGACGAGGCCCGACATGAACAGCAGCGGGATGAACACCGCGATCAGCGACACCGTCAGCGAGATCACGGTGAAGCCGATTTCGCTGGCGCCCTTCAGCGAAGCCTCCATCGCGCTGTCGCCATTCTCCATGTGGCGGACGATGTTCTCGATCATGACGATGGCGTCGTCGACGACGAAGCCAGTGCCGATCGTGAGTGCCATCAGCGACAGATTGTCGAGGCTGAAGCCGGCGAAATACATGATGCCGAAGCTCGTGATCAGCGATAGCGGCAGTGCCACGCCCGCGATCACGGTTGCGCGCAGCGAGCGCAGGAACAGCAGCACAACCAGCGTCACCAGCACCACGGCAAGGACCAGCGTGAACTGCACGTCGCGCACCGAGGCGCGGATGGTGACGGTGCGGTCGGAGACGATGGTGAGGTTGACGCCGGCCGGGATCGCACGCTGCACCTTGGGGATTTCGGCGCGGATCTGGCTGACAACGTCGATCACGTTGGCGCCGGGTTGGCGCTGGATGTCGATGATGACGGCCGGCGTGCCCTGGTACCAGCCGCCGGTGCGGTCGTTCTCCAGGCCATCGACGATCTGCGCGACGTCGGCGATGGTGACGGGCGAACCGTTGCGGTAGGCGATGATGACGGGCTTGTAGGCGTCGGCTGCGGCGATCTGGTCGTTGGCCGCGATGATGTAGGATTGCTGCGCGCCGTCGAGCGAGCCTTTCGGCCCCGAGACGTTGGCGTTGGCAATTGCGGTGCGCAGATCTTCCATGGCGATGCCATAGGCGGCGAGCCGCGCCAGATCGGCCTGGATGCGCACGGCCGGCTTCAACCCACCGAGCACCGAGACGCGTCCGACGCCCGAGATCTGGCTCAGCCGTTGCGCCAGAAGCGTATCGGCGATGTCGCTCATCGCCCGCAACGAGATGGTGTCGGAGCGCAGCGCCAGCGTCATCACCGGCGCGTCCGCCGGATTCACCTTGGCGTAGGTCGGCGGGTAAGGCAGCGTCTTGGGCAGCACGCCCGCCGCGGCATTGATCGCAGCCTGCACGTCCTGGGTGGCGCCGTCGATGTCGCGGTTGAGGTCGAACTGCAGCGAGATCTGGCTGACGCCGAACGAGCTCGTCGAGTTCATCGCCGACAGCGACGGGATCTGCCCGAGCTGCCGCTCCAGCGGCGCGGTGATCAGCGAGGCGATCACGTCGGGGCTGGCTCCTGGCAGCTGCGTCGTCACCTGCACGGTCGGGAAGTCGACCTGCGGCAGGGCCGAGACCGGCAGCGCGAAATAGCCCAGCAGCCCGCCAATCAGCAGCGCGATGCCGAGCAGCGAGGTTGCGATCGGCCGTCGGATGAAGGGTTCGGAAACACCCATGGGATCTGCCTGCCGCTCAGGCGGCTGTTGTCGGGATCATGGCTGCTTGGCTCCAGATCCCGATGCTCCCGGCCCCGGAGCCGGCCCGGTCTGACCCTTCTGGTCGCCTTCGCTGCTCTTGCGCTTGGCGCGGAACTCGCCGTCCTTGCCTTGTCCGTCCTTTTGACCTTCCTTCTGACTTTCCTTGGCGCCATCCTTCTTCTGACCGTCGGGCCCGCGCGAGCGCTTGCGCGGGGCGAGATCCGCCGACGGGGTCTGGTCGTCGCGGCCGATGGTCACCTTCGAGCCATCCGACAGATTGGCAAAGCCCGTTGTGACGACCTTGTCGTTTGCCGACAGGCCGCTTGCGATCACGGCGTCATGCTCGTTCTGCTGCGTCACCGTCACCGGCTTGGCCGAGACGACGTTGTCCTCGCCGATGACATAGCTGAAAGTGCCGATCGGGCCGCGCTGGACGGCAGATGTCGGCACCACCAGCGCCTGCGTCAAGGTCTCGACCTTGAGACGGACGTTGACGAACTGGCCCGGCCAGAGCTGGTAATTGGCGTTGGGGAATTCCGCCTTGAGCTTGAGCGTGCCGGTGGTCTGGTCGACCTGGTTGTCGATGCCGGTGAGCTTGCCGGTGTCGATCACGGTGATGCCGTCATTGCCGAACACGTCGACTGCGAGCGCGCCTTTCGCCGCCGCGGCATTGACTCGCATGATCTGCTGCTGCGGCAGGCTGAACCACACCGCGATCGGCTGCAGCTGCGTGATCACCACGAGACCCGTGGTGTCGGAGGCGTGGATGATGTTGCCCTGGTCGACCTGGCGCAGACCGGCGCGCCCCGAGAGCGGCGCGACGATCTTGGTGTAGCTGAGCGTTGCCGCCGCGTTGTCGATCGCAGCCTGATCGGCTTTGACCAGTGCCTCGGTCTGTGCAACCAGCGCACGCTGGGTATCCGCCTGCTGCTTGGAGCCGGCATTGGAGGCGGCGAGCTGCTCATAGCGCGTCAGGTCGATGCGCTGGTTGGCGAGCTGGGCCTGATCCTGCGCCTTCTTGGCGACCGCCTGGTCGTATTGCGCCTGATAGATCGCCGAATCGATCTCGCCGAGCACGTCGCCCTTCTTGACGTCCTGTCCCTCGGTGAAATTGACCGCGATCAGCTTGCCGTCGACCTGCGAGCGCACGGTCACGGTGTTGAGCGCGCGGATCGCGCCGACGCCGTCGAGATAGACCGGAACGTCCTGGACCCGCGGGCTCGCCGCCAACACGGGCACCGGCAGATCGGGCCGCTGGTTGCGGTTGTTGGCCTGTTGCTGATGCGTGGCGATCCAGCCGAGATAACCGAGCCCGCCGAGGATGGCGAGCGTGATCAAGGTCATGACGAAGCCGCGGCCGCGCGATTTTTTCGCCGTCCCCTCTTCCGCGCCCTGCTTCGTATCCGGCTTAAAGAGCATTGACCGGTTTCTCCA
The DNA here is from genome assembly GCF_023006515.1 of Bradyrhizobium sp. PRIMUS42. Taxonomy (NCBI): domain Bacteria; kingdom Pseudomonadati; phylum Pseudomonadota; class Alphaproteobacteria; order Hyphomicrobiales; family Nitrobacteraceae; genus Bradyrhizobium; species Bradyrhizobium sp. PRIMUS42. The sequence continues at coordinate 574 of NZ_JALBGZ010000531.1, read as the reverse complement.
TTCGCGGCTCCCAGCCGCCGCCGAGCGCCTGATACAGGCTGACGATGGCGAGCAGGCGGGCCAGTTGCGCCTGTGACAGCGCGTCTTCCGCCTGGAACAGCGTCAGTTGAGTGTTGAGCACGGTCACGATGTCGGCGGTGCCGGCGCGCAATTGCTGCTCGGAGAGATCGAAGGCGCGGCGCGAGGCGACAACGACGTCGCGCTGCAATTGCAGCTTGATCGTGGTCTGCTTGATCGAGAACAGCGCATTGTCGACGTCGGCAAAGGCCTGAACGATGGTCTTGCGGTAGGTCTGGAGCAGCTCGTCCTGCCGCGCCTTGGCGAATTCGAAATTGCCGAGGATCTTGCCGCCATCGAAGATCGGCTGGGTGGCGCTGCCCACGAGCTGGAAGAAGGCCGCATGCGGCTGGAACAGCGAGACCAGTGCCGAGCTCTGATAGCCGCCATTGCCGGTGAGCTGGATGGTCGGAAAGAACTGCGCGCGGGCGTTACCGATGTTGGCGGTCGCCGAGGCGAGCTGCGCCTCCTGCCGGCGGATGTCCGGCCGCTGCGTCAGCAACTCCGACGGCAGGCC
>NZ_JALBGZ010000530.1:0-4417 GCF_023006515.1 Bradyrhizobium sp. PRIMUS42 | reverse complement strand
CCGTAGAAGGCGCTGGCGCCGCCGACATCGAGCCAGCGCGGCCGCTCCACTGTTGCCAGCGCAAGCGGCGCCGGCGGCGTCGCGAACGCGCCTTCGTATTCGCTTCTAGTCAGCAACAGCGCAGCAAATTCGTAGTCGAGGATGTCGGTCATGCGCGACAGACGCGGATGCGATGGCCGCGCCATCACCGCCTCGCGGATCTCGGGGGTATCGGTCGCGCCGCCGTCAGTGTGATCAGCCGGGGTGCCGAAGAATGACAATGCGACGATGTCCGCGCCATGCACGCGATAGTCTTCCGGCAGCAGCAGCGTGAAGCCGTGCATCAACGGAAAGCCGGTGACCGGATCGAGCGGCCATTGCTCGCTGCTGATCCCCGGCGGCAGCCCATAGACCCAGCCCTGGTCGCGCGCCCGGTCGGCGGGACGGTCCAGCATCTGCAGATCATACGCACGCGAAGGCAAGGCAAACGTCACAGGTCGTCTCCGATCAGAGTCGCCTCGCCGTTGAGGCGAGGGTTAGTCGCGGGGAGGTGGGATGTGGTTCGGGGAAATTGTCCGGGGGAGCATCCAGAAGTGCGGTTGCTTCGAGCCGCAGCCCAACTAGATAACCGTACTCCGAGCCGCGCCTCGCGCCGGCAGGAAACGCGGATGGCGGACTGCCATCCACCACGCGCAGCCGGATCGTGTCCCGCCCGTCCTCGGTGCGGTAGAGGATCAACTCGCCGCGGGAGGGGGTGTCGCTCACGTTACCGCCTCGACGATTTTCTCGGCCGCCTTCGCCCGCAGCTCGCCGCGGATGAGTCCCTTGGCCATTTCCTCGGCCCCTGTCATTCTTCTCAACCGTTCCAGTCAAACGTGCGCCTAGTACTACGATGCGGGAAGTCCGTTGCGCATCATCTTTTTGCTGGATCGACCGATAGCCCTGCCGTCCCGACCTTAGCCCTCACAGTCAATTGATCCGAATGATCTTCCGCCTATTGTGCATGGGGTTGTTTCGACGTTCTGAGAAGGCTTGCTCTGCGCATCTTATTCGAATAATCCAAATTTCTCTTTACCAGAACTACGACACGCCCTATGCTCCCTCCCAACTCATCCCATGGTAAGGGACGGATCGCGATCGTCAGGGTTCGTGGGGTGAGGGGCGGTGGACGCGAGCGGCGTTGGCGCCAGATGCGGTCGCAGGGCGGGTAGTCCCCGTGAGCGATCAGCGGGCGCGTGTACGACGATGTCGAACGCGTACGGCAAAATCGTGTGGTCGTGACGCCCGAATTTCTGGCGTCAAGTCTTGCAGCGGTGCGCAGGTCCGACCGGACCTGTGCATCCGATGAAAGCTGCAGGACGACGGTGGCAACAGAGAATCGACTCACCGGCGAGAGCGCGACATAAGCCGTTTCAACCACTGCGCAGGGAAGGCCGGGCATTCGGCCACACCTGTTTCTCCCCTGTGAGCGACTATCACGCACTCACGCACAGGGGTCTTGCGGGTGCCAGCCGGTGCCCGGTCTTCCCTGCGCCCTTCCATTTCGAAGGGTAGCAAGACCTACGCAAAACCCGGGCGCGATGTGCCGCGGGATCGCGACATGCTGTCGGTGCGCGCTAACAAGCGATGCCTCGCCATTTGAGGCAGGCGAGGAAGCTATCCCCGCATCCGCACCGCCGTGGCATCCACCACGTTCTCCACCTCCTCGCGCCAGTTCAGGATCTCCATGGCGAGCACGGGGTGATTGAAACCCTTGAGCTGGAGATCGTCGAGGGCGCGGGCCTCGACGAAAGGCTCGACGATGCCGTAGACGCGGCGGCTGACCACGATCTGGTTGGGCTTGGCCTCGCCGCAGAGGCGCGAGGCGAGGTTGGTGACGCTGCCGATCGCGGCATATTCCAGCCGCTGCTCGAAGCCGACCTGGCCTAGCGTGGCATAGCCGACCGCAATGCCGATGCCGAAGCCCAGACTGTGCCCGCGGTTGCGCCAGCGTTCGGTCAAGGGGCCGATGGTTTCGCGCATCTCCACCGCCATCTTCACTGCGCGCTTGGTGTGGTCCTCGAACTGGATCGGCGCATTGAACAGGATCATCACGCCGTCGCCGGCATATTTGTCGAGCGTGCCCTCGTATTTGAAGATCAGCTTGCCGAGCGCGGCATGATATTCGCGCAGCACGTTCATCGCCTCTTCCGGCTCGGTCGCTTCCGTGAACGCGGTGAAGCCGCGCAGGTCGCAGAACACCACGGTCACCTCGCGGCGCTGGCTGGTGAGCAGCCCCTCGGGGCTGTCGGACGAAGCGATCAGCTGCGCCACCTGGGGCGCCAGGAAACGCTCGAGCTTGCGGATGCGCTCGATCTCGCCGAGCTGGGTCTTGACGCGCTCCTCCAGCGACTTGTTCCAGTCCTTGAGCTGCTCGGTCTGCTGCTTGAGCTTGTCGGCCTGGGCCCGCACGGTCTCGCTCGCCGCCTCCAGTTCGCGGCCCTTGTGATCGACCTCGGTGAACAGGCGCGCATTGCGCATCGCCAGCACGGCCTGGTTGGCGAAGGTGCGCATCAGGCCGATGATGCTGCCGGCGAACTCGCCACCGGCGCGGCGCAGCACCACCAGCGAGCCGAGCGTGCCCTGCTGGTCGACCAGCGGCACAACCAGCACCGAGTGGAAGCCGGCAGCGATCGCGACCTCGCGCAGCGGCTGCTCGGCGGCATGATCGAGATCGGGAAGCGCGATCGGCTCGCCGCTCTTGGCGGCATCGCTCAGGATGTTCTCGCCTTCGTCGATGGTGACATGGGCGCCGTCTGCGGATTTGTCGATGCCATTGGCCTCGACCAGGTTGAAGCGGCGCCTCTCGGCATCGAAGCCGTAGATCAGCACCGCGTCGGCATGGGTGATCTCGATCGCACGCGCGGCGATCGTCGGCAGCACGGCGTTGAGATCGAGCGAGGAGGCGACGGCGCGGCCGACTTCCTCCAGAACTTTCAGCTCGTTGATCGACTGCGCGAGATCGCGCGTGCGCTCATCGACCTTGGTCTCCAGGTTCGAATAGGTCTCCTGGATCTGGCCGGCCATGCGGTTGAACTGGCCGGCAAGATCTTCCAGCTCGTCCGAGGTGCGCACTTCGATGCGATGGCTGAAATCGCCCTCGCCGAGCTTGTGCGCGCCGTCGCGCAGCGCCGTGATCGGGATGATCATGCGGCGGGCGAGCAGCGTGCCGGCGAGGATAGCGACCATCAGGCCCATCCCGATCAGGAGCGCGATGCGCACCAGCTGGTCGCGGATCGGCATCAGGGCCTGCGTGGTCGGTTGCTCGAACAGGACGCTCCAGCCGAGTTTCGGCACGGTGCTCGCGGCGCTCATCACCGCATGGCCGTTGAAGTCGGTGCCCGAGGTGTCGGGCTCGTGGCCGGGCGCGATCGCGGCCGCGACCTGCGGCAGCTTCGACAGGTCCTTGCCGACATCGGGCCCTTTCGACGACGTCGCCAGCACGCGGCCGCGCGGATCGACCACATAGGCAAAGGCGGCCTTGCCGACCTGCGCGTCCGACAGGAAGTCGGAGAGGAAGCTGAGATCGACCTCCGCCACGGTGACGCCGGCATTGAAGCCGGAATGCGCCACCGAGATCGACATCAACGGCGTCCGGTCGGCGAACCAGGCCGGCGCATAGCTGACGCCGCGGGCGACGGTCTCGGTGAAGCGCATGTCGCGGGAGAGGTCGGCGTTGCTGCCGGTCGTGGTCGACTGGCGCGAGACGCGCAGCACCTCGCGGCCATCGCCGTTGAGCTGGAACAGCTGGTTGACGACGGAGACCTGGTGCAGCAGCTGGGCGTAGTCGGCGCGGCGCTTCTCGAGGGTGTCCTGGCTCGCCCGCGTCACCCAGCTGATCTGGCGATCGAGCTCCGAGATCGACTGCTCGATCCGGCGGGCCGCGGCTTGCGCCTTGTCCTCGAGGCCGTCGGTGAGCTGCGTCCGGGTGGCGCGGTAGGAGATCCAGGTCTCCATCGCGCCGTTGACGGCGAGGACGAACACGACGAGGCCGACGAGGGAGACGACGTATTTGGCGAACAGGCCCTCGCGCAGAAACCGTCTCTTATCGTTCGCTCCTGCCATCCCGATCCTCTCGCGCCGCCATCGACGCCGGCGCTACGGGCCGTAGCCCCTTCGGGGCCGTTCTACCACAATTTGGGCCAAAGGACCGCCGCGCGGCCGCGCGACCGGGCGGCGTGGTTACTCGCTGTGGACGCCGGGCGGCTGGAAGGGGAAGTGAATTGGCGCAGCCTCGTCCGTTCGGAGGAAGCCGGAGGCGGGAAGGCTGATGTAAGGGGGTTGCCGTGGAGTTCAGCCCGCCAGTCAGCCCATCACCGGTTAAAGAGTTGCCGCAGCACGTCGTTCATTGGCTGACTGTCCTGCTGCGCGACCGGCGGGTCGTCCATAGCTGGGGGCG
>NZ_JALBGZ010000052.1:0-17899 GCF_023006515.1 Bradyrhizobium sp. PRIMUS42 | reverse complement strand
GGCCGGCGACTGCGCCGCACGTTATGGCGGCGAGGAATTCGCCGTGCTGCTGCCGAACGTTTCGGCTGCTGACGCCTTCAAGGTCGCCGAGACGATCCGCATCGGTTTCCCGACTCCACTGACCGGCCCGTTCGCGGCGGAAGCGCGCGATCAGGTCAAATGCGCCGAGCTCGCGGTGAAGCTCGTCAACGACAAGGGCGGGATCGGCGGCCGCAAGGTCGAGCTCCTCGTGCGCGACGACAAGCTCAACGCCGGTGAAGCCGCGACCCGCACGCTCGAGCTGATCGAGAAGGACAAGGTCCATGCCGTGGTCGGCGCGCTCTCCAGCGCGGTGCAGCTCGCGGTCAACGAGGTCACCCGCGCCCGCGGCGTGATCTACGTCTCGATCAGCCAGTCCGACACGATCAACGAAGCCAAGGATTTCAGCAAATATACTTTCCATGAAGCGCTCAATCCGCACATGACGACCGCAGCGGTGGCGCGGCAGACCCTGAAGAAGGGCATGAAGGTCGCCCATCTCGCTGCCGACTATGCCTATGGGCATGAGATGCTGCGCGGCTTCAAGCGTGCGCAGGCCGCGATCGGTGCGGACAATGTCGGCGAGATCCTGCATCCGTTCGGTGCGGCCGACTATTCCACCTTCATGCCGCGCCTGATGTCGATGCGGCCGGACGTGCTCTGCATCTCCAATTTCGGCCGCGACCAGGCCAACGCGATCAAGCAGGCGGTGGATTTCGGCGTCAAGCAGCAGATGAAGATCGTCGTCCCCGTCATCCTGCACAACCAGCGGCTCGCGGTCGGACCCGACGTGTTCGAGGGTGTGGTCGGCGGCGCCAACTATTATTGGGGCTTGGAGTCGCAGAGCAAGTCGGCAGCCGCCTTCAATGCGGCATTCAAGGCCGCCAATGGCGGCGCGATTCCGACCGATTACGGCGCCTATGGCTATTCCGGTGTCGGATCGTTGCTGGCGGCCATGCAGACGGCCGGCGGCACCGACACTGATAAGGTGGTCGATGCACTGGAGAAGCTGCAATATGATCTGACCAAGGGCCCGCAGCACTACCGCAAATGCGACCACCAGTCGGTGCAGTCGGTGCTGGTGCTGGAGTCCAAGAAGAAGTCGGCCATGGCGGGCGAGAACGACCTGTTCGCCGTTGTCGCCAACGAGGCCGGCTCAGACGACATGCTGCGCAGCTGCAGCGAGCTCGGCCACGCCACCTGAAGCCTGACCGATGGACCTGTCGCTGATCATCATGCAGCTTCTCTCCGGGATCGCCCTTGGGGCGGTCCTGGTGATCACTGCGCTCGGACTGACGATCGTGTTCGGCATGCTCGGGGTGGTGAATTTCGCCCATGGCGCGCTGTTCATGATCGGGGCTTATGCGGGACTGTATCTGGCATCGCTCACCGGGAGCTTCTGGTGGGGGCTGCTGCTCGCGCCCATCCTGATCGGCGCCTTCGGCATGCTGATCGAGTTCGTCCTGATCCGCAGGCTCTATGGACGCTCGATCGACGATCCGCTGCTGCTCACCTTCGGCCTCAGCTATGTCCTGGTCGAGGGCGTGCGTATCGTGTTCGGCAGCGATGGCATTCCGTTTCCAACCCCGCCGCAGTTGATCGGCGTGCTCGATCTCGGCATCGGCTTCTTCCCCCGTTACCGCCTGTTCGTCATCGCGCTGGTGGCGGTGGTGCTGCTGGCGCTCTGGCTGGCACTGGAGAAGACCCGCGTCGGCCTGATCGTGCGCGCCGGTGCGCGCGATCCCACCATCATGCAGGTGCTTGGTGTCGACATCGGCCGGGTCTGGCTTGCGATCTTCGGGCTCGGGGTCGGGCTCGCCGCGCTGGGGGGCGCGCTCGCCGGTCCGATGCGGAGCGTCAATCCGGAGATGGGCTCACTGGTTCTGGCCGAGGCCTTCGTCGTCACCGTGATCGGCGGTCTCGGCTCGATCGTCGGCGCGGTCGTCGCCGGCCTCATGGTCGGCATTTCCATCAGCATGGTGGCGCTGTTCGCGCCTGAAATGGCGACCATCGTCATGTTTGCGCTGATGGCGGTGGTGCTTCTGATCCGCCCGCAAGGCCTGTTCGGCGTGAGAGGGAGGACGGCGTGACGCAACCTTCTGGCGGCGAGGTTTTCGCCAAACCTGCGCCGAGCGGGCTCGACCGGATTCTCGACCATCGCGTGCTGCTCTCGATCGTCGTGCTGGCCATATTGCCCTGGCTGCTGCCGTCCAAGGCGCTGGCCGTCAACGTCCTGATCTACGGCGTCGTGGTGATGGGCTACAATCTGCTGTTCGGCTACACCGGGCTATTGTCGTTCGGTCAAGCGGCGTTCTTCGGTGCGGGCGCCTACTTCACCGGCATTGCGATCGGCCGCTACGGCGTACCGTGGTTTGCCGCGGTTGCCGTTGCCGTGCTGCTCAGCACCTGCCTCGCGGCCGTGATCGGCATCATCTCGACGCGCACCCGCGGCATCTACTTCTCCATGGTGACGCTCGCTTTGGCGCAACTGGTCTACTACGTCGCGCTCCAGGCGGCCTCCTTCACCGGCGGCGAGAACGGCCTGCGCGGCTTCACCGTCGACCGCATCAGCCTGTTCGGCCTCCAGGTCAATTTCCTCGACCCCGTCAACAAATACTACGTGCTGATGGCCTTCGCGGCGCTGGCGATGTGGTTCCAGTCGCGCATCCTGAACTCGCCGTTCGGAGCCGTCATCGAGGCGATCCGCGAGAACGAACAGCGCGCGCGGGCCTGCGGCTATGATGTCGAACGCAGCAAGCTGGTCGTGTTCATGCTGTCGGGCGCGATCTCGTCGCTCGGCGGCTGCATGCTGGCGCTGCATCTGTCGATCGTGCCGCTCGACATCCTGCACTACCAGACCTCGGGCATGATCGTGATGATGGTGCTGCTCGGCGGCGCCCGCAGCTTCTTCGGGCCCTTCGTCGGCGCGGCGAGCTTCCTGATCCTGGAGGATGTCATCTCGCTCTGGACGCCGCATTGGCAGATCTTCGTCGGCGCGATCTTCGTCCTGTTCGTGCTATTCCTGCCCAAGGGCATCTGGGGAACGCTGCTGGACGCTCTCGGCATCGGAAAGGCGCGGCCGTGAGCAACGAACTGCTTCGCGCCGAAGGTATCGGCAAGCGCTTTGGCGGCTTCGTCGCGCTCGAAGGCATCACGGTGTCGTTCGCGGCCGGCCAGCTCACCTCGATCATCGGGCCGAATGGCGCCGGCAAGAGCACGTTCTTCAACATCCTGTCTGGTGCGCTGACGCCGACGTCGGGCACGCTGCATTTCAGGGGGCAGGAGCTGAACGGCCTGCCGCAGCACCGCTTCGTCCATCGGGGCATTTCGCGCTCGTACCAGATCACGAACATCTTCCCCGACCTGTCCGTGCATGAGAACGTCCGCGTCGCGGCCCAGGCGCTGACCGTGAGCTACGACATCTGGCGCAACCGCACCCGGCTGTCCGAGTTGAATGCGCGCGCCGATGCCGCGCTCGACGCGGTCGGCTTGCTCGGCAGGCGTGGCGAACTGGCAAAGTTCCTGGCGCATGGCCAACAGCGCGCGCTGGAGATCGCGATCGCGCTGGTCTCCGAGCCGGAGCTGCTGCTGCTCGACGAGCCGACCGCCGGCATGGGGCCGGAAGAGACCAAGGACATGGTCGCGCTGCTGGAGCGGCTCGCGGACAAGCGCACCGTGCTCCTGGTGGAGCACAAGATGAAGATGGTGCTGGGCCTGTCCAAGCGCGTCGTGGTGCTGCATCACGGCCGCCTGCTCGCGGACGGCGCGCCGGACGAGATCAGGAGCAATCCGGAAGTCCGCCGGGTCTATCTCGGACAGAGTGAAGGCTATGGCTGAGACCGCATTGCTCGAAATCACAGATCTCCACGCCTGGTATGGCGCGAGCCACGTCCTGCACGGCATCTCGCTGCACGTGAAGGAGGGCGAGGTGGTTGCGCTCGTCGGCCGCAATGGTGCCGGCAAGACCACGACCTTGCGGGCGATGATGGGCCTGATGCCGAAGGCGACGGGCCGCGTGCACTTCGCGGGCAGGGAGCTCCTGCCATTGCGCGCCCATCAGCGCTTCCACCTTGGTCTCGCCTACGTGCCCGAGGAGCGACGCATCGTCCCCGGTCTCTCCGTGCGCGAGAACCTCCGGCTCGGCCTGGTCGCCGCCGGCAGCGACATTGAGGAGCGCACGGCGATCGATGAGATCGCCGAGACCTTTCCGCGCCTGAAGGAGCGCCTCGACCAGGAGGGCGTGACGCTGTCCGGCGGCGAGCAGCAGATGCTGGCGATCGCGCGGGCGCTGATCGGCAGGCCCAGGATGATCCTGCTGGATGAGCCCTCCGAAGGCATCATGCCGGTGCTCGTCGAGGAGATGGGCACTCTGTTCCGCCGGCTGCGCGACGAGGGCAAGACGCTGCTGCTGGTGGAGCAGAACGTCGAATGGGCGCTGCGGCTGGCCGATCGCGCCGTGATCATCGATCAGGGTGAGGTGGTGCATCAGAGCAGCGCTGCGGCGCTGCTCGCGGACAAGGACATCCAGGAGCGCTACTGCGCGGTGTGACGTCAGGCCACGACCTTGGCCCCGGCGCCGTCGAGGCGAAGTCGTTCCTTCGCCAGATAGTCGCCGATCGCATCGCCCGGCATGGGCCTTGCGAAATAATAGCCCTGGATGAAGTCGCACCCCAGGCGGCGCAGGGTGTCGAGCTGGGCGCGGGTCTCAACGCCCTCGACGACGCAGGCGATCTCCATGTCGTCGCACAGGCCCGTGAGCGACTTGATGATCTTGTAGCTCACGGGATTGTCGTTGATGTCGGAAACGAAGCTGCGGTCGACCTTGATCTTGTCGAGCGGCAGCCGGTGCACGTGGCTCAGTGAGGAATAGCCGGTGCCGAAATCGTCCAGCGAAACGCCGCATCCCATCGCCTTCAGCGTCGCGATCGATTGCTGCGCGCGCACGAAGTCGAAAGTGACCGCAGTCTCGGTGATCTCGAAATCGATCCGGTGCGGCGGCAGCCCACTCTTCTCAATGATGGAAATCAGCGGCAGGATGCCTTCGGCCGCACAGACGTCGTGGGCGGAGAGGTTGAACGACAGGCGGATGTGATCGGGCCAGGTTCTGGCGGTTGCGAGCGCGCGAGCCAGCAGGGCCTGCGTCAGCGGCCGGATCAGGCCGATGCGTTCGGCGGCTGGAATGAAGTCGGCCGGCGAGACCTGGCCGAGGCGGGAGCTGTGCCAGCGCGCCAGGACCTCGAAGCCGGCGGTGTGCTCGCTCATGGCGTCGACGATCGGTTGGAACACCAGGTCCATCTCGGTGCTGAAATCGGTGCTGCGAAGCAAATTCTCGATGACGCCGCGGCTGCGGATCTCGGCCTCGAGCTCGCTCGAGAAGATCACGGTGCGGCCGCGAAGATGGCGCTTGGCGTGGTAGAGCGAGTAGTCGGCACATTCATAGAGGGCTTCCGACGTCGTCGCGGAGTCCGGGAACAATGCGAAACCGATCGAGCAGGACAGCCCGGTATGCGCGGTGTCGAGCTGGTAGGGCAGCCTGACCTGATTGCCGATGCGCTCGCCGAGCCGCATCAGGTCCGCGTCCTCGGGATCGCCGCAGACGACGAGACCGAACTCGTCGCCGCCGAGCCGGGCCAGCTCCACGCGCTGCGGGCCAAAGCCCTCGCAAACCTCGCGGATTCGCCGGCCCGCTTCGATCAGGACGCGGTCGCCGACCGAGTGGCCGTAATTGTCGTTGATCGGCTTGAAGCCGTCGAGGTCGATGATCCCGACCGCGACCCGGACGTTCCTGCGCTCGGCGTCGGCAAAGGCGCTCGACAGCTCGGCGAAGAAGCGGCGGCGGTTCGGCAGCTCGGTGAGGGAATCGAGATTGGCAAGGCGGAAGTTCTCGTCCGAGAGCGCCTGCGTCGCCGCCTGCTGTGCAAGCAGCGACTTGCGGTTCGCAACGAGATCGGCGAAGTCGCGGTAGTAGATGAACAGCACCGTCACCATCGCGCCGGAGACCAGCAGGTTGTTGACGGCGATCGCCTTCAGCGTCGGCTCGCCCGTAGCGAAGAAGAACAGCACATAGGGCACGTCGACGATCAGCGTCACGATCAGCGCCGCCGAGCGCAGATGCATCAGCGAGAAGATGCAGCCGATCACGGTGACCGCCATGTAGAAAGCGACCTGGCTCTTGGCGAAGGGATCGCCGTAGGGGTAGAGCGCGAAGGACCAAGCGGTGAAGCCGGCTCCGATCGGCAGGGTCAGCCAGTTGGTGGCGCGCAGATTGCGCAGGATGTAGGCGTCGCTGCGCACGAGGTGGCGCTGACGCAGCCACCAGAATGTGCGCAAACCCGCGAGCACGGTCAGGACGCTCGGCACGATCATCGTGAGCCAGTCCGGCGCCACGTTCACATAGGTGTAGGCGACCGCGATGGAGTTGCTCATGAGCAGGAAGTAGAGCAACGGAACCTGCTTGGAGAAGGCGTCGAACTGCGCGCGCGTCAGATCCGGGTTGTCGGCCGGCACGCGAAACAGCCGCATTGAGGCGGCGACATGAGACTTCAAATTCGTGACAGGCATTGCAATACGAGCCCTGGATCCCTTCAAACCGGGCGATCTTGCATAGTGCGGGTAAAGGTCGCGTTAGGTGGGTTCCGCGGAAAAGGCTGGCCCAGGTTGCACGCTACCGCGTCACTTTCCGGCCGCGTGCATTGGTGATGCGCTGTTAAGGATACGCGACGGCAACGACGGGCGTTTCGGCACTGTCGTGCCGTTTGCGGTTACGTCCTGCTAACCATGCGCATCCGCGCAGTGCATCGCCGAGGGCGCGAGCCGGCACGCGAGATCACCTCTCCCCGTCGAGGAGAAGGTGAAGGCAGCATCCGATGCGTTGCGGGCAACTGGTTCGTATGAGGAGAATTCATGTGCCGCGCGGGAATGGCGGCGTGTCGGCGGAAAGCCGCGCGGGACGCCTAGCGCCCGATCGTCACGCCGGCGGTCGAGCGCATGGCGCCTTTCAGGCTGGTCGCGTTCATGTCGTCGAGCACCTGTCGCGTAAGCACGGTGGTCTGGCCCGGCGTGTCGAGGATCCGCTCTCCGCGCGAGGAAGAGAGCCTGTCGGCCTTGTAGGACGCGGCCGGATCGGTGGCGGGAACGGCAGCGACCGCATGACGTGGCCGTTTGCCCGCAGCGGTGGCTGTCTGCGAGACGCAGAAGGCGGCGATCACGACCAGAAGCAACGAGCTTGCGCGCATATGCGATCTCCCATGTCGGGGATATCAGCCTAGCACATCATGACAGTGATCGCGGAAGAAAGGACTAGGCGAGGGCGGCCTGGCGTTCCCGCGCCGGTTCGCGGACGCGCTCGATTTTCGAGGGCTCGGCGAGCCGCGTGAAACTGCGATGGCTCGCCTGCGCAGGCGCCTCGACGATGACGCCTTCACAGACGATCTGTCCGCCGAGCATCTTGAATTCCAGCTTGTCGTAGCGCGGCATCGTCTCGCCGGGCTCAGGCGGCAGCAGCCCGACGCTTCCCTGGATGTTCAGCGTGGCTTCGCCGGTGCCGTGCAGCCGCGGATTCCACATCCTGATGCCGGTTTCGGCCCAGCGCTGCCGGATCAGCGCGGTGCGATCGGCAGGTTCTGCGGCTCTTGCGCGAACTTTCGGTGCGCTGCGGCTCTCGGGAGAAGGAGACACGAGTGCCGGAGCCGGCTCGATGTCGGTGACGACGCTGGCTGTGTCGGCAGAACATTGCGCGGCTGCCGCTGTGACGGGTGCAGCAACGTCCGCCGCAGCCGGCTCGATTGCCACCTCGGCGCTGGGGCAGGGATCGCTGTCGAAGCGAGTCTCAGGGGCTGGCTCTGCCAGGACTTCGCTACCGACAGACGTGACACACGGCTCGCTTACGGTCGCCTCAACATCCACGATGACGTCAGGGGAACGGTGGTCGTTGACGACAAGAGCGGGGGCATCGACCGGAGCGCTCTCGACGCCGATGGAAGACGACGGCGATGCCTCCTCCGCGACAACGAGCTCAGCGTCGGCCGGAAGTGCATCGCTGCAGATGACGAGTTCGGCGTTGACCGACTCGCTGACGATGTCGACCGCGACCGGCTCCGCGTCGACGGCCTCGACGTTCGCCACGATTTCAACAGCCGGGTCATTGCTGGCGACGGGCTCGGGAACATCGGCTGTCGCGATTTCGATTTCGATGGTCGAGACCGAAGCCTCCTCCACGATGATCGGCTCGATTTCCGACGGCGTCTCCTGCAAGGAATCGTCGGTGCCGCTGGCATCGGCGGGCGCTGCCGGCGGGCTCTCCGCCTTGGCAGCGATCGCGGTATCATCCTCGGCGGACGAAGCCGCGCCTGCGCTCTCGGTATCGTCGCGCGCTGACGCCGTGCCGATATCGGTGATTTGAGCCGAAGTCGTTTCCGCGGTGTTCTCGGCCGCGACGTCCTCGGCGATGACAGGCGAGACGTCTGCGGCGACCGGAGTGACATCAATGCTGCCGCTATGCGGCACGGGCCGAAGCCCGGTGAATGCCCATTTCACCACAGGGATGCGGCGCAGCAACGATATCAGTTTCGAAAGCACTAGGAGTTGTCCAAGAGGTACTCGGCGTGAGGCAATCGCTGATTCGCCAGCAATGTGAAAAACTGCCCCGGCCGTCACACCCCTGTCAATCTAGGTGAGATCAATTGCAGAACATCCGCAGTTTGGCGCGGTGTGACCACAACCACAGTGCACGCGACCGAAATGGATAGGCTTCCTTCGAAAGCAAAGGAGAGGGAACGTGATCCGCAAAATCTGTCTGGCTGCGGCCCTTGCCGCATTCGTGGGCGCGCCGGCACTTGCGGACGATCTCACGGCGAAAATTGCCGATCACCTCATTCCGCCCAATGCGGAGATCCACATATCCTGGACCAGCCCTGCGTCCGACCCGCAGGGCCGCTCGATCGAGGTGGTCTGCGGAGAGGTCACGGTTCGCAATGACAGAGGCTTCTCGACATCGACGTTTGCTTATGTCGTCGACGACGACAAGCTTTGGCTGGCCTGGAAGATCGAGTGGTTGAAGGAGCCGGAGTCGCTGGGCGTCCGCCGGGTGATGAGATATTGTCCCGGTCGTTGATTGGCCCCGTAGGTCCGTGCGAGGGGGCGACGATCCCCTCCCGGAATCTCCGATCTTCCGACTATTTGCCGGAGCCAGCACCGCTGCCGGAGCCCGCAGCACCGCCCGAGCTGCCGCCGGCCTGGCTGCCCATGTTGTTGGTGTTGGTGCCGCCGGCCGACGGATGCTGCGCACCCTTGCTGTCGCTGGCCTCGTTCTGCATGTTCGACGAACGTCCGGTCGTCATGCCCTTGGTGGCGGGGCCTCGTGATGAGGGGCCGACGTCGCCCTGGCCGGAGGCGGCCGGAGCGGGTTGTGTCTGCGCGACGGCGCCACCGGTCGCCAGCGCCATGATGCATGCGGATGCCAAGATGATCTTCTTCATCGGATTCTCCTTGACTTTACATCCCAGACAATCCGCCTGCTCCAACGACGTTCCTGCCGCTTTGCAGCCACCCGTTCAACTCTCTGCGGCCTAACGTCGGGGTTCCCGTCTTCATCGACAGCGGCTATTCAGGACCGTCCATTGTTGGTTGAGGAACGGCGCATGAGGAAGATTGTCACCCTGGGAGCGGTTCTGCTCTGGTCCACCATCGCGTTCGCGCAGGATCGCACCATCACGGTAGCTTCGACCACGTCGACGGAACAATCAGGCCTGTTTGGCCATCTGCTGCCGCTGTTCACGAAGGCCGAGGGCATTAGCGTGAAGGTCGTCGCCGTCGGCACCGGCCAGGCGCTGGATATCGGACGGCGCGGCGACGCCGACGTGGTGTTCGTCCATGACAGGCCTGCCGAAGACAAGTTCATGTCGGAAGGACAAGGCGTGAAGCGCTTCGACGTCATGTACAACGACTTCGTCATCGTCGGCCCGAAAAGCGATCCCGCAAAGATTGCCGGCGGCAAGGACGTTGCGGACGCCCTGCGCAAGATCGCGGCGGCGAAGGCGCCGTTCATCTCGCGCGGCGACAAGTCCGGCACGCATGCCGCCGAGCTCCGGCTTTGGAAGGACGCGGGCGTCGACCTCGGCGCGGCAAAGGACAATTGGTATCGGGAGATCGGCCAGGGCATGGGCCCGGCGCTGAACATGGCCTCGTCGTCGAACGCCTATCTGCTGTCGGACCGCGGCACCTGGCTGTCGTTCAAGAACCGCGGCGAACTCGCCATCCTGACCGAAGGGGACAAGCGACTGTTCAACCAGTACGGCGTCATGCTGGTGAATCCCGCCACGCATCCGAACGTGATGGCGAAGGACGGGCAGGCCTTCATCGACTGGCTCGTCTCGCCGAAGGGGCAGGAGGCGATCGCCGGGTACAAGGTCGGCGGCGAGCAGCTATTTTTCCCGAACGCGTCCCACTAGCAGGAAGGCGACGGTCGACACCGCCACGCTAAGCGCGAGCAGAATCAGCCCGAGCCCGAGCGCCAGCGGCAGGTCGCCCTTGCTGGTCTCCAGCGCGATCGCGGTCGTCATCGTGCGCGTGAAGCCGCGGATGTTGCCGCCGACGATGATGATGGCGCCGACCTCGGCGATGGCGCGCCCGAATGCCGCGAGAAACGCCGTCAGCAGCGAGGTCCGGCCGAGCGCGAACAGAAGCGCCATGCTGCGGAAGGCCGAAAGGCCGTCGATCCGGGCCAGATCGCCATACTCCGCCCACAGCAGGCTCGCGGGACGGTGCACCAGCGCCACCACGATCGGGGTCGCCAGCAGCGTCTGCGCGATCACCATGGCGGCCGGGGTGAACAACAGTCCGGCCACCCCAAGCGGGCCGGACCGCGACAGCAGAAGATAGAGCGCGAGCCCGACCACGACCGGCGGAAGGCCAAGCAGTGCATTGGTCAGCACGATGATGACCTGCCGCCCCCGGAAACGGGTGATCGCTAGCATGGCCCCGAGCGGCGCACCGATCATGAGCGCGATGAAGCTTGCGGTCAGGCTGACACGCACCGAGAGGGCGACGATGCCGAGCAGCTCGGCGTCGGCTGCGCCGATGAGCGTGAAGGCGGCCGCGATGGATTGCGCGAAGTCGTTCATCCGAGTCTGGACGTCGGCGCCAGCCGGAGTGCCTCGGGGGCGTCGGGGTCGGGACTGCGAAGGCGTTTCACGTAAAATTCCCTGCGAGGATCCTGGTGCAAGGCAGCCGCGCGGTCGCTTTCCGCAGGCACCTTGTGGCTTCGCCTGCCGCTAGGGAGGGGTTTCCCGGCGGCAGGCCGATCACAGAATACTCACATGGAGCGGTTTTGAAACCGGATTTCGCCGGGTCGCGTTCGGCCTCAGCGTTTGACGCTTGCCGATGCCGAAACCGTCGAGGCTGCCCCAATGCTCTCCCGCCAATAGCGTTCGATCTGGTCGATCAAGGCAGGCGGGAGCGGGACGTAGTTGAGCGTCTCGGCCTGGGACTTGCCGTTCTCCAGCGACCAGCGGACGAAGTCGATGGCGGCTGCGGAGCGCTCCGGATATCTGGGGCTCTTCGGCATCAGCACGAAGGTCGTCGCCGTGATCGGGTAGGCGTCTTCACCGGGCGCGTCGGTGAGCACGAGGTGGAAATCCTTCTCCGCCTTCCAGTCCGCGCTGGAGGCCGCGGCCTGGAAAGACGCGGCGTCGGGGACGACGAAATTGCCGGCGCTGTTCTGCACGATTCCGAAGGAAATCCGGTCGAGCCGCTGCAGCGCGTAGGTGTATTCGAGATAGCCGATCGCGCCGGGAATAAGACTGACGAGCGAGGCGACGCCGTCATTGCCCTTGCCGCCGAGGCCAAGCGGCCACTCGACCGAGGTGCCTTCGGCCACGCTCGACCTCCATTGCGGGCTGACTTTCGAGAGATAATTCGACCAGTTGAACGTCGTGCCGGAGCCGTCGATGCGATGGATCACCGTGATCGGCACGTTCGGCAAGCTGATGCCCGGATTGATCGCGTGGATCGCCGTATCGTTCCAGGCTTTGATCCTGCCGAGATAGATGTCCGCGAGCACCTGCCCGGTGAAGCGAATCTGGCCGGGCTTGACGCCGTCGATATTGACCACGGGGACGACGCCCCCGATCACGATCGGAAATTGCATCAAGCCGAGCTTGTCCAATTCCTTGGGATCGAGCGGCATGTCGCTTGCGCCGAAATCGACTGCTTCTTTCTTGATCAAGCCGATGCCGATGCTCGAGCCGACCGCTTGATAGCTGACGGCGTTGCCCGTCTTCGCCCTGTAGGCGTCGATCCATTTCGCCATCACGGGCGAGACGAAGGTTGAGCCGGCTCCTTTGATCTCGGCCGCCAGACTTTGCGTGGCGACGAGCAGAGCGGTGAGGATGATTGGTAGTCCAATATGTTTTTTCATCTGCGCAAAGCTAACAGGTGGGGCACGAAGCCGACGTGGTCCATGTCACAATTGCATCGCGAGGCGTTCGCGATGGCGATTGCGCATCGGTTACAGCACACCGTCAGCCTGTGCCGCATCATCCGATTGGCGTAGATCGAGGGTGATCCGTGCCGGGCCCAGCCGTCCGTCCGCCTGCGAGGCGGCGGGCAGGAAGCTGGCGCCCAAATTCGAGGCGACCGCCTGCCAGGTCGCCAGATTCATGCCGTTTCGCGACCGAAAGCCGGCTTTATTCCGGCCATGGATGCTTTAAGGAAGGGGCAGGATCAGGTCGCAGCCGCCCGGTGGCGGTGCTAGACCCTGGTACAGGAACAATGGCCGTGCCGTGCCGGCGCGGGCCGCTAGGATGAAGGATATGAGGCAATGATCCAAACCGTTGGCATCATCGGGGCAGGGACCATGGGAAACGGCATCGCGCAAATCTGCGCGGCAGCCGGGCTCTCGGTCGTAATGGTCGACATTTCCGATGCGGCGGTGAACCGCGGGATTTCGACCGTCGGCGGCAGCCTCGAGCGCCTGGTCAAGAAGGAGAAGATGTCGGCGGCCGATCGCGACGCGACGCTCAAGCGCATCAGCGGCACCACCGACCGGGCGAAGCTGTCGGGTTGCGATCTGGTGATCGAGGCCGCGACCGAGAATGAAGAGCTCAAGGTCAAGATCCTGAAGGATCTCTGTGCGACCTTGTCGCCGCGCACGCTGGTCGCGACCAACACCTCGTCGATCTCGATCACCAAGCTCGCCGCCGCGACCGACCGTCCCGACCGATTCATCGGCATGCACTTCTTCAACCCGGTGCCGGTGATGGCGCTGCTGGAGCTCATCCGCGGCCTGCAGACCTCGGACGACACCCACGCCAAGGCGCTCGATTTCGCCCAGCGCGTCGGCAAGGTGGCGATCACGGCAAAGAACAGCCCGGGCTTTGCCGTCAACCGCATCCTGTGTCCGATGATCAACGAGGCGATCTTCGCGCTCCAGGAGGGGATTGCGACGGCGGAAGAAATCGACGCCGGCATGAAGCTCGGCTGCAACCATCCGATTGGCCCGCTGGCTCTGGCCGATCTCGTCGGGCTCGACACCATGCTTTCGGTGATGGAGGTCTTTTACAAGGGCTTCAACGATCCTAAATATCGGCCAGCGCCACTGCTGAAAGAGATGGTCGATGCCGGCCATCTCGGCCGCAAGACCGGGCAGGGCTTCTACAGCTACGGTACGTAATGACTTAGCCGGGTGCTAAGGACCCGCAGTGCCGTAGGGTGGGCAAAGCGAAGCGTGCCCACCATTGTCGCATTTGGAGAGAGATCGTGGGCACGGCGCAAATGCGCCTTTGCCCACCCTACGATTGTGGTCGAGGTGCAGGCGCCGGGCTCGAAACGCCCGCCGCCCAATCCCGCAATTTGCGCTACGACAAAGACGGATGTAGCGATTGGCCCGACAATGTCGAACGGGCGGCCTGCGGGAACAACGGAACGGATTACGAAGGGTATGTCGGATCGACTGAAGGCCGAGCGCGAGGCGGCGGCTGCGCGGCGGAACCTGTTGACCCAGGATGCGATCGAGCGCACCGGGATCACCGAGGAGATGATCGGGGAACTCGTAACCCGCTTCTACGGGCGCGTGCGCGAAGATGCAAAGCTGGGCCCGGTGTTTGGGGTCGTGCGGAACTGGGACGAGCATCTCGCCAAGCTCAAGGACTTCTGGTCTTCGGTCGTGCTGATGAGCGGCCGTTATCACGGCTCGCCGATGCGGGCGCATCTGCCGCTGAGCCTGGTGGGCGATCATTTCGACCGCTGGCTCGATCTGTTCGAGCAGACCGCGCGCGAGGTCTGCCCGCCGCCGGCGGCGGCGCTGTTCATCGACAAGGCGCGTCGCATCGCCGACAGTTTTGAAATGGCATCGGCGACCGTCGCTGGTTCTATCGCCGCGCCGCGCCACGTGCTCAGGTCCTGACGACGACCGACTGCCTGCAGAGTGTGCAAGCATGTCGCGCTGCGCTTGCGCAGCGCGAGCGATAGCGCGCCGCACCAATTCCGACATCATCGGTCTGATCTGCAAAATCATCATGCCGATCGCGCGGCGTGACGTTGATTTTGCGAAAACGCGTTTGAACGCGTTCATTCTCGTTCAATCAAAGCGAGTGAAGCCATATTGATGCACTGCGGTGCCAATTCTTCGCCTTGTTTTCGGCAGAGTTCCAGCGCCTGCTTGTGGACATGTCCCGCGCATCGTTCACGACCGACTCCTCATCGTCCGGGAACTCCACGGAGCCGAACGCCGACGCGTGCACCGAGCAGACGCGGCGAACTGTGCTGCTCGGTGCGCTCGCCACCACAGCCTGCCTCGGCTGTTCCGCGCATGCGCGTGCGGATGAGGATCCGCCCGGCTCCGACGAACGACCTCAAAAGGGCGATGTGCTCGTCTTCTCCGAAGGCGACAAGGAGGGAAAGCTCGTCACCGCGGCCGACCTGCCCGCTGGCGGACCGCCGGTGCATGCCTGGCCGAAGGATCCCAAGACATCGGTGGTGCGCAGTGCCTCCCGGCTCAACGAGATCCTGATTATCCGGCTCGATCCCGCCGAGCTCGACGAGAAGACCCGCGCGCGCGCCGTCGAGGGCATCATCGCCTATTCGGCGATCTGCGCTCATGCCGGCTGTCCCGTCACCGCCTGGGTGAAGAGCGATGTCGGCGACAAGGAGGTGTTCAAGTGCATGTGTCACAACTCCGAATATGATCCTCGTGCGGGCGCACAGGTCGTGTTCGGGCCGGCACCGCGACGGCTCGCGGCGCTGCCGTTGGCGCTCGCTGACGACTCGCTCAGCGTCGCCGGCAACTTCATCGGAAAGGTAGGTGGCGCGCAGCCGGGATGATGGACAGTGCGGGCCCGCGCCCGCGTCACGAGAGGCCGCATCCGCCGATGGGCGGACGGCGGGACGAACGACAAGAATTCAACACAAGAATTCAAACGGATGAAAAAGGGGAACGTCCATGAAAACTTCCATGACCAGGAAGCAATGGTTATTGTCCGGCTTTGTCGCCTTCACCTGCCTCGTTTCGACCGCCGCCGTGTCGGGCCCGATCGAGAATTACGCACCGGTCACCGCGCAGCGCCTGGAGAATCCGGAACCAAGCAACTGGATGCTTTATCGGCGCACCTATGACGGGCACGGCTACAGCCCGCTCGACCAGATCAACACCTCCAACGTGAAGAACCTCACGCCGGTCTGGACCTTTGCCACCGGCGTCGTCGAAGGCCACGAGGCGCCGCCGATCGTCAACAACGGCGTGATGTTCGTGGCGACCCCGATGGGGCAGGTGATCGCTCTCAATGCCAAGACCGGCGACGAATACTGGCGCTACAAGCGGCAACTTCCCGACGATCTGTTCCAGCTGCATCCGACCAGCCGCGGCGTCGGCCTCTGGGAGGACAAGCTCTTCCTCGCCACCACGGACGACCACGTCGTCGCGCTCGATGCCAAGACCGGCAAGGTGGTGTGGGACACCAAGGTGCAGGACTACAAGAAGGGCCAGTACATGACCCTGATGCCGCTGATCGTCGACGGCAAGGTCATCGTCGGCGGCTCCGGCGGCGAGTTCGGCGTGCGCGGCTATATTGCCGCCTACGACGCCAAGGACGGCAAGGAGCTGTGGCGAACCTTCACCATTCCGGGCGAAGGCGAGCCGGGCCATGACACCTGGCAGGGTGACGACTGGAAGAACGGCGGCGGCTCGGCATGGATGACCGGCAATTACGACAAGGAAACAAAGACGATCTATTGGGGCGTCGGCAACGCTGCGCCATGGCCCGGCGAGACCCATCCCGGCGACAATCTCTACACCTCCTCGGTGCTCGCGCTCGATCCCAACACCGGCAAGATCAAGACCTATCACCAGTATCACCAGAACGATTCCTGGGACTGGGACGAGGTCGACGCGCCGATGCTGATCGACCTGCAACGCGACGGCCGCAACATCAAGAGCCTGGTCCATCCTGGCCGCGACGCGATCTTCTGGATACTCGAACGCACGCCGACCAAGATCAACTATGTCGCCGGCTGGCCGTTCGTTTCCACCGACGTCTGGAAGGGGATCGAACCCGAGAGCGGCAAGCCGATCGTCGACCCCGCGCACAAGCCGGTGATCGGCAAGCGCGTCGAGTTCTGTCCGTCGCTGTGGGGCGGCAAGGACTGGCCGTCGGCGGCCTATAGCCAGAAGACAGGCCTCGTCTACGTGCCCGCCAACGAGAATTTCTGCGGCGGCTTCACCGGCGAGAAAGTCGCGCTCAAGCCAGGCGAGCTCTGGCTCGGCACCAAGCCGGAGGACATCGGGCTGAAGACGAAGCCGGGCGCGGATCATTTCGGCGAACTGCAGGCCTGGGATCCCGCGACGGGAAAGAAGGTGTGGCAGCACAACTTCCCGAAGTCGCAGCTGTTCGGCTCGGTGACGGCGACCGCGGGCGATCTCATCTTCGTCGGTGGCACCAATGACCGCAACTTCCGGGCCTTCAATGCCAAGAGCGGCGAGCTCCTCTGGGAGCAGAAGACCAATTCCGGCATCATGGGCATGCCGGTTTCCTATGAGATCGACGGCACGCAGTACATCGCGATCCAGTCAGGGTGGGGCGTGGACGCGCAGCGCATCCAGGATGCGCTGGTGACCAACAACATCGGGATCGAAGCCAACGTGCCGCAAGGCGGCGTCATCTGGGTGTTCGCACTGAAGAAGTAGCTCCGCGGGCGGATCGAAAGAAGCGGAGCAGCAGGGGGGTGGCGAATGCGGCGGACGGCAACGTCCGCCGCATTTTTGTTTGGGGGCTGGGATTGCCAGCGCGCCACGTATTCGTCGTCATGCCCGGGCTCGTCCCGCCTGCGCGGCCGAAGCCGTTTCGGCGAGGCGAAGGCCCGGGCATTCACGTTGTTCGTGCCGCGGCCAAGGCTGTGGGTGGCCGGAACAAGCCCGGCCATGACGGCATGAGGTGCGCAAAGCTCACTTCCCCTGACGGTCGACCTTGTCCTTTTCCTTCTGGTTCATCTCGCGAATCTTGGGATCGGGATTGTGCTGCCCGGTGGTCTGCGTGGTCGAGGCGGGCGGGGCGCCGGCGTTGGGAAGCGAGTTCTGGTCCGGCGCGGTGGGGCGCGTCGCCGTTGTCGGCGGCGTCGTATTGCTCTGGGCGAAGGCGCCCGCCGCGACTGTCAAAAGAAAGGCGCCCGACAGCAGCGAGACTGCGAGCGCCCTGGAGATGTTGGTCATCGATCTGCTCCTGTCAGATCGATGGAAACGGCGGGAGACCGCTTGTGTTCCGACTCAGGCCTCCAATTGCTTGCCGATCGGTAGCGAGCGGATACGTTTTCCCGTCGCGGCGAAGATCGCGTTGATCAGCGCCGGCGCGAATGGCGGCACGCCGGGCTCGCCGACGCCGCTGGGCGGCGTGTC
>NZ_JALBGZ010000529.1:0-4442 GCF_023006515.1 Bradyrhizobium sp. PRIMUS42 | reverse complement strand
GGGTCCCTTCGGCGGCTGCTTCGGTTTTCCGTCAGGGCCGGCGTCTTGTGGCTGCGCCTGCGCGACCACGAGCGGCGGCGCAGTTTGCGCCTGCGATGCGGAGTTTGCGAATTGCATCGCAGTCAGAGCCGTCGTCGCGAGCAGCACGAAACGAAGATTGGTCATGGTGGTGAACTTCCCCGGAAGGTTCTTTGACGAAGTGTTGGAATGAACAGCTACGCGTTAGGCCGGATTGTGGCGGGCGAAGCGGTCGCGGCCCGATTTATTTCTGCACGCAAATCACCTCACTATGGTGACGTTCATTGCGCATTCAGACGCGGGTTGCAATCGCCACACATGCGATCGCGTAGCTCACGCGCGATCCCGCGGCGAACTTGCGTCCGTCGCGGGATTGGGCGTGAGCGGTCCGTTCGGCCCGCGTGATGGAATCTCTTCAGGCATGCGGCCCGGCAATTCGTCGGGCCGTGGTGGCGAGCCGGGCTCGCGCACCGGGGGCGTGATTTCAGGCTGCGGACCACCGGGCGGGATTCCGGGCGGAGGCTCCGTTGGCGTGCCGGGAGTCGACGGCGGAATCTCGGGTGGTTCGATCGGCATCGGCATCATCGGGATAGTTGTCCAGAGGACAACAACGATGATGCCGCGCCGATGTTCCGCACCGCATCGCGCCGGGCCTGCCTTATTCCGGAGTGTGGCAGACCGCCTCGATGTTGTGGCCGTCGGGATCGAGCACGAAGGCGCCGTAGTAGTTCGGATGGTAGTGCGGCCGGATGCCGGGCGGACCGTTGTCGCGTCCGCCGGCCGCGATCGCGGCCTTGTAGAAGGCATCGACGGTGGCGCGGTCCTTGGCCGCGATCGCGATGTGCACCGGCTTGTTCATCGCGCCTTCGCCGCCGAACCAGAAATCCGGCTTGCCGTCGGCGCCGAACCCGGCCGCCGCTGCATGACCGGTCTGCTCCGCCGTGACTTCCATGATCAGGCCGTAGCCGAGCGGCGCCAGCGCCTTGGCGTAGAACGCTTTGGCGCGCTCATAGTCGGAGACGGAAAAACCAAAATGATCGATCATCGCTGGCCTCCATTGTTCGTTCTCGTCAGCGTGACAGGAACGTATTGCTCCGCGTCTTGCGCGCGATCGTAAAGCCGCGTGCGACCATGTCAGCGATACAATCCTGCTGCCATTCGTTTTGTGACAGGTGCTCGATCACCACCGCGCGCGGCCACAGCGATGGCGGCGCATCGCGGAAAAACCCGATCAGCACGCGGTCCTCGAAACCCTCGACGTCGATCTTGAGCGAATCGATTTGGGTGACGCCGGCCTCGTCGAGAATGCGTGTCAGCCGCAGCGACGGCACCTTGATGGCCTCGGCGCTCGCCGTGCCGGTGACGACGTGGGTGGCGCCGAGATTGCCGCCGCCGCTCTCGATCATCAGCTCGCCGTCGCTGTCGCCGGCCGCCGCCTGCACCAGGCGCACCTGCGTTGTCTGCGACGCGGCGTGGTTGAACGAGAGGCGTCCGAACGTCATCGGATGTGGCTCGATCGCGACCACCTTGCCCGATAGTCCCACTTGCTGCGCCATCACCAGCGCAAAGGTGCCGACATTGGCGCCGACGTCGACGAACACGCCGCCTGCCGGCGTGTGCTGGCGCAGGAAATCGAGCTCGTCGAGATTGTAGTCCGGATTGAACAGCGCGCCGCGCTCGGTCGCGCTGCCCTGGTGATAGAGCCGGAACGAGGCGCCCTGATACCGCACGTCGACCGGGCCGCTCCGCACGAGGTTCACCAGCCGCGACATCCACGGACGGAATGCGCCGCGCTTCAGCCCGGATTGTTGTGTGAGGCTGATAATCGCGGCCTGCGCCGTGTTCGGCGCAAACGCGCCGAACGGCGCGGACGAAGGGGTCTTGTCGGTCGTCAAGCAGGCGGTCCTCGTTACGGGCGGCGCATGCATAGCCGGTTTTGACGGGGACTCCAATCTTCACGAGAGGGCTACGATGTCATGCTGCCTTCTTCGGCGCCTTCCTTTGCCGCAGGAAACGCCCGAGCAGCCTGCGCTTGCCCTTGCGCGGGATCAGCTCGATGTCGCTGACGAGCTTGGCGCCGCCCTTGCGGCGCTCCAGCACGATCTTGCGGCTGTGAAAGGCTTCCAGCTCGGCACGATGCGCGACGCTGACGATGGTCGCCTTCGGCAGCTCGTCGGTGACCATCTGCATCATCTTGTCCTGGCTCTTCTCGTCGAGCGCCGAGGTCGCCTCGTCCAGCACGACGATGTCGGGGTTGTGCAGCAAGAGCCGCGCGAAGGCGAGGCGCTGCTTCTCGCCGCCGGACAAGGTCTGGTCCCAGGGAGCTTCCTCCTCGATCTTCTCCTTGAGATGATCGAGGCCGACCTTGTGCAGGGCCTCGCCGATCTCTTCGACGGTCCAGTCCTCTTCGGCGCCGGGATAGGCGACGGCGCGGCGCAGCGAGCCTGAGGGCACGTAGGGCCGCTGCGGCAGCATGAACAGCCGCCGGTCGGGATGGAAATTTACGCTGCCGCCGCCCCACGGCCACAGGCCAGCGATGGCGCGCACCAGCGTGCTCTTGCCGGTGCCTGATTCGCCGGCGACGAGGAGCCGCTCGCCAGGCTCGATCACCACTTCGGTCTCGCCGACCACGGCGGTGCCGTCATCCAGCGTGACCGAAAGATCCTTCATCTCGAGCATGGCGTCATTGCTGGTCTCGCCGCGCTTGATGCGGCCGAGACCGTCGCCCTGCTCGGCGCGCTCGAGGCCATCGAGCGACATCATCAGCGAGGCGATGCGGCGCGCGCAGGCGTTCCAGTCGGCGAGCCGCGGATAATTGTCGACCAGCCAGCCGAACGCGCTCTGCACGATGGTGAAGGCGGAGGCGGCCTGCATCACCTGCCCGAGGGTCATGCTGCCGTCGAGGAATTTTGGCGCACAGAGCAGGAGAGGGACCACGGGCGCAACGAGGCTCGACCCTTGCGATACCAGCGTGGTGCGCATGTGCTGGCCAGCGAGCCGCGCCCATTGCCGCAGCACGCTGGTGAAGTTGCGGTCGATGCCGCCGCGCTCTTCCTCCTCGCCGCCGAGCAGCGCGATGCTCTCGCCGTTCTCGCGCACGCGCGTCAGCGTGTAGCGGAAATCGGCCTCGGCCTGGTTCTTGTCTTCGGACACCTGCACGAAGCGCCGGCCGATCACCAGGATGGAGCCGGAGGCGATTCCCGCATAGAGCATCGCCGCGATGACGAGGAAGCCCGGAATGGTGATGCTGGAGCCGCCGAGCGTGACGGTGAGCGCGCCGCCGATGGTCCAGAGCACGACGATGAAGGTCGCAGCCGACAGCAGCGCGGCCGTCACGCCGGCGACGAAATCGACAGGAGAGTCGGTCGCGACGCGCAAATCCTCGGCGATGCGGTATTCGGGATTCTGGTGATCGCCGCCGACGAGGTTGAGCTGATAGTAGCGTCCGTTGGCGAGCCACCGCGTCAGCACGCTCGCCGTCAGCCAGGCCCGCCAGCGCCGCTGAATGCCCATCCGCGCGAACACTTGCGCCACACCGAGCACGATGCTGCCGATCGCGAGCGGGAAGAACATCGCGGTGAGATGAAAGACGCTCGCCGCATCGCGCTTCTCGATGGCGTCGAAGATCGCGCGATTCCAGACATTGATGCCGTATTGGAAGCCGACGGTCAGGACGATCAGCACGCCGAGGCCGATCGAGAGCGGCCAGGCGAGGCGGTCGCCCTTGCGACCCCAGAAGCCGCGCGCGCTGATCCAGAAGCGTGTCAGCAGGTAATCCTTGCGGACCTGCTCGGCCTCCTCGGGTGACAGCTCGGGATCGGGCTCGATCAGCTCCGGAGGCGGTGCTGCCACGTCATCGCCGTTCTCGCCTTTGATCTCGACAATGGGCGGCTTCTTGCCCTGATCGCGCTTTGCGGCCCGCTTGTGCATGCGCGGACAACGCAAAGGAAATCAAACGGTTCCCGTCGGTTCCGAGCGCCGAATCACTCGGCGGCGCCGTCCCGGACGCGCCGGATCCGGGCCGCCCGATGCAGAACGCGCGACAATTCCTCGATCGAATAGGGTTTTTGCACGAGATCGAAGCCGGCCACGCCGTCTTGTGACAGCGCCTGGCTGTAGCCGGTGGTCAGCACGATCGGCGCGTCGATGCCGCGGTCGCGGATGGCCTGCGCCAGATCGAGTCCGGTCATCCCGGGCATGACAACGTCCGAGAACACGACGTCGAAGCGATCGGCGTCGACGACGAGCTCGGCGAGCGCGTCGGTGGCATTGTCGACCAGCGTGATGCTGTAGCCGAGCTCGGTGAGACCGTCGGCGGCGAAATTGGCAAGCTCGATATTATCCTCGACCACCAGCACCGACATGCCGCTGCCGGCCACCGCCGGCGCCGTGTTGGGCGCCTGCCGCTGCGGCAGCAGGTCCGG
>NZ_JALBGZ010000528.1:0-4446 GCF_023006515.1 Bradyrhizobium sp. PRIMUS42 | reverse complement strand
CTCGCCGTCCGGCCTGGCGGCGTCCTGGGCGCGCGGGCGGCGGCCCTGATGCTCGCCCGCCTGTCCCGGAGCGGTGTTCGCTTCCTTCTCCTTGGCACCGTCCTTCTTATCCTTGCCGTCCTTGGCCTGGTAGCGGGTGTCGGTGGCCCCGTTGGAGACGAGATAGGAGGCGAGAATCCCCGCCATGTCCGGGCTCGTGGTGTAGTGCTGGCGCAGGAAGCCCGGCAGCGAACCCGGCGCAACGGACTTCAGAAGTCCGCGCGGGCTCTTGTGGCAGACATTGCAGGTCTGCGCGAAAAGCTGAGACGGGGTCTTGCCGGCCTCGAGGTTGGTCGCCTGCGCAAAAACGGGATCGGCCGCGCCGAAGCCGATCAGAAGCAATACCGTCGCGAGGCTGAGCGCTCGGCTCGACATTCCCATCATCTCCATTGAATTCCGAGGGGTGCAGCCGGCCTCCGGCGCGGCGGCGGGTCACCTTTTATCCGATTGAGCCGCGAATGGAAGCAGCCTCCACGCGCAAGGATGTGATTAAGCGCTTTTCGAATATCGGCTGTGAACTCAGCGCAATAGCGCAGCAGCCCCACCCTCCCCAGATTGGATGCAGACGCATAGGAACCGCTGCGGCGCCTGGGCGTCAGATATGAAGGCCAGGTTAGTCGCATCTTTCGGGTTCGCTCGAGAGGAAATGTCGATGGACCGTTTGTTGCGTAGATTCCTGTCTCAATTCATCCGCCGCGGGTCGATGACTGTGACCGGCGCAAGCGGGTTGAAATTCACCGTCGGCGACGACTCCGGCGTTCCGGTCGCGGTGCGCTTCGTCACCGCGGACGCCGAGCGGAGGATCCTCGTCAATCCCGAGCTCGGGCTTGGCGAGGCCTATATGGACGGCGAGTTCGTGGTCGAGCGCGGCACCATAGCTGATGCCCTCGCGATCCTGCTCGATCAACCCGACCTCTTGCCGCAGTGGGCAAAACCCTGGTGGCATCTGCGCTATCTGACGCGGCATCTGAAGCAGTTCAATCCGCGCTCGCGCTCCCGCGACAACGTCGCGCATCACTATGATCTCGACGCCCGGCTCTATTCGCTCTTCCTGGACGCCGACAAGCAATACAGCTGCGCCTATTTCGAAACGTCCAAGAGCACGCTCGACGACGCGCAGCTCGCGAAGAAACGGCACATTGCCGCCAAGCTGCTCATCAAGCCCGGCCAGCGCGTGCTCAACATCGGCTCGGGCTGGGGCGGGCTCGGGCTCTATCTCGCCGAGATGGCCCGCGCCGACGTCACTGGCATCACGCTCTCGACCGAACAGTTGCAGATCGCCAATGCACGCGCCTCCGAAAAGGGCTTGACCGGCTCGGCCAGATTTCTGCTCCAGGACTACCGCGACATCGCCGGACCGTTCGACCGCATCGTCTCGGTCGGCATGTTCGAGCATGTCGGTGCCCGATTCTACGACACCTACTTCCAGCGCTGCGCCGAGCTCCTCGGCCAGGACGGCGTCATGCTGCTGCATTCGATCGGCCGTTCGCAGGGCCCGGACTCGACCAATCCCTGGATCGCCAAATACATCTTCCCCGGCGGCTACATCCCCGCTTTGTCGGAGGTGCTGCCGGCGATCGAGCGCGCGGGCCTGCTGGTCTGCGACATCGAGATCCTGCGCCTGCACTATGCCGCGACGCTGAAAGCCTGGCGGGAACGCTTCATGGCGCGACGCGAGGAGGCCGTGGAGCTCTACGACGAGCGTTTCGCCTTGATGTGGGAATTTTATCTCGCTGCCTGCGAGATGACGTTCCGCAAGCAGAACATGATGAACTTCCAGATCCAGCTCACCCGCCGCCAGGGCGTGGTGCCGACGACCCGCGACTACATGCCGCGTGAGGAAGCCCGGCTGCGGGCTCGCGAAGGCACGGTCAGGCCCAGGCTGAAACTGGCTGGTGAATAGGTCCTAGTGACGCAGGGTCGAAATCTGGGAGGACCGGAAAAGCGCCGTTAACGCCAATTGCGCCCGCAATTCGACCAGGATTTCGGGTGCGACAGGCTGGCGACGCACTTCGGGCCGCTCGGCGTGCTCCATGGCCGCGATCAACCCCGACAGCCAAAGCCGGCTAGCTGCCTCGCTTCGCCCAATCTGGTGCTGCCGTTCTGGCCGCATCGCTTGCCTCGTTCCCTGTTGGCGGACCGTGGGAGACAATTCCCTGCCCGTCCACCTGTTCCGGTCATACCCCCGAAAGAATCCGGGAAGATGTGATCCACTTCACATAAGTCTGGTCGGCCCTGGCTTAGACCGTCGCCATGAGCAAAGAGACCCAAACCTCATTCGACGTGCAGGACGACCTCCGCACCGATTACGCCCTGATCGTTACCGGCGTCGGGGCGGCTCTGGTTGCGCTGGTCTACCTCCTGCTGGTCTGAGCCCGAGCCGAAAGCTCCCAGCGTGCGTTTCGCGCGCCCTCCGGTACGTCTGCGCGCCAATCCATTAGGTTCATTGCTTCAGGATTATTCCATGGCGCGGACGCGGCTGCTTCCGGCCCGACCGGTTCCGCGAAAATCCGTCAAGCGCGGCGCGTGCTGCGACTGCTAATCATCCACCGCTTTAACTGAGCGGTTGATAGCGGTCAGCTTTCGCTTTCGCTTTGCACCGATGCGGCGCTTTATCCCGGCCCCGCATCCGCCCAAGAAAATTGCTAAGCACGTCCGACCATGGTCCTGACTGATTCGAACGTTCTCAAACTCGCGCCCGACGCAGGAACTCCCGCCTATCGGAGCGCTCCGCACAATATCGAAGCGGAACAGAGCCTTTTGGGCGCGATCCTGGTCAACAACGACGCCTTCTACCGCGTCTCCGACTTCCTGGAGGCGAAGCATTTCTTCGAGCCGCTGCACCAGACCATCTTCGAGACCGCCGGCAGCCTGATCCGGATGGGCAAGATCGCGACGCCCGTCACGCTGAAGACGTTCCTGCCCGCCGATACCGATGTCGGCGGCATGACCATCGGGCAATATCTTGCACGGCTCGCCGCCGAAGCGACCACCATCATCAACGCCCAGGACTACGGCCGCACGGTCTACGACCTGTCGCTGAGGCGCGACCTGATCGGCATCGGCGAGGACATGGTCAATGTCGCCTATGACGCACCGGTCGATTTCCAGCCGCGGGCGCAGATCGAGGACGCCGAGCGCAAGCTTTACGAGCTCGCCGAATCCGGCCGCTATGACGGTGGCTTCCAGAAATTCTCGCAGGCACTGGCGGTCGCGGTCGATCTCGCCGCAAAAGCGTTCCAGCGCGACGGCAAGCTGTCCGGCATCTCGACGGGCATGCGCGACCTCGACACCAAGATGGGTGGCCTGCAGCACTCCGACCTCATCATCGTCGCGGGCCGTCCCGGCATGGGCAAGACCTCTCTTGCGACCAACATCGCCTACAACGTCGCCCAGGCCTATGTGCCGGAACTCCAGGCCGACGGTACCACGAAGGCCGCCAATGGCGGCGTGATCGGCTTCTTCTCCTGCGAAATGTCGGCCGACCAGCTCGCCACGCGTATCGTGGCCGAGCGCACCGGTGTTCCCTCCTCCCACATCCGCCGCGGCGGCATCTCGGAAGCCGATTTCGAGAAGATCCGGGAGGTCTCGATCGAGCTGCAGTCGCTGCCCTTCTACGTAGACGCCACCGGCGGCCTGTCGATCGCGCAGCTGATGGCGCGGGCGCGCCGGCTGAAGCGCCAGAAGGGCCTCGACCTGCTCGTGATCGACTACATCCAGCTGCTCTCGGGCTCGGGCAAGCGGAGCGATAATCGCGTGCAGGAAATCACTGAGATCACGACCAGCCTGAAGGCGCTGGCCAAGGAGCTCAACGTTCCCGTCATCGCGCTGTCGCAGCTCTCGCGTCAGGTCGAATCGCGTGACGACAAGCGGCCGCAGCTCTCGGACCTGCGTGAATCCGGATCGATCGAGCAGGACGCCGACGTCGTGCTGTTCGTCTACCGCGAGGAATATTACCTCGCCATGAAGGAGCCGCGCCCCGGCACGCCCGAGCACGAGAAGTGGCAGCTCGACATGAGTCTTGCGCACGGAAAAGCCGAGGTCATCATCGGCAAGCAGCGCCACGGCCCGACCGGCACCGTCGATTTGGCGTTCGAGGCCTCGGTCACGCGGTTCGGCGACCTCGCGCCTGACAGTCAGGTTCCGGCCCGCAGCGGGAACGACTACTGAGTTCCTTGAACCAGAACGGCCTCTTGCGTAAAACGGCGCCATGACAATGGCGTCCGACCCGAAAACCATCTCGCAATCCGGCCTTCTCTCCGCGGAGGCCAACCAGGCTGCCGCGCTCGCAGCCTTCGGCGGCGTGCTGACCGTCGATCTCGACGCCATCATCGCCAACTGGCGCAAGCTCGAGAAGACGGCGGTGCCGGCCGAGTGCTCGGCGGTGATCAAGGCCGACGCCTATGG
>NZ_JALBGZ010000527.1:0-4480 GCF_023006515.1 Bradyrhizobium sp. PRIMUS42 | reverse complement strand
CTCGACAGCGTGCTCGACCAGCGCCGCGGCCGCCTGGTGCAAGACTTCCGTCTGCGCACCCCGGACGGCCATTTCATGTGGTTCGCGCTGAAGGCGCGTCCGGTGGTCGGCTCCGACGGCGAGGTCTCGCGCGTCGTCGGCACCCTCACCGACGTCACCGAACTGCGCAACGCCGAGGAGCGCCTGCTGCACGATTCCGTGCATGACAACCTCACCGGCTTGCCCAACCGCAAACTCTTCATGGACCGGCTCGGTGCGGTCGCGCATTTCGCCAAGACCATGCCGACGCTGCGGCCGACGCTGATGGTGATCGATCTCGACCGCTTCAAGCAGGTCAACGATTCCGTCGGCATCGCGGTCGGCGATTCCATCCTGCTGACGCTGGCCCGCCGCCTCACCCGCATCCTGAAGCCGCAGGACACGCTGGCCCGCATGGCCGGCGATCAGTTCGGCCTGATCCTGCTGTCGGAGCAGGACCCGGCCCGCATCACCGCCTTCGCCGAGACCATCCGCAAGACCATCCGCGCGCCGATCGCCTTCAACGACCGCGAGATCTTCCTCACCGCGTCGATCGGTCTCGCGCTGTCCGATCCGCAAGTTCAGCTCACGGACGAGATCATCAAGGACGCCGAGCTGGCAATGTATCACTCCAAGCGCATCGGCGGCGACCGCATCGACGTCTACAAGCCTGCGATGCGGGCGCGGAAGACCGACCGCCTGACGCTGGAGAGCGAGCTGCGCCGCGCCATCGAGCGCCAGGAGCTGACGATCCTGTACCAGCCGATCGTGCGGCTGGAGGATCGCTCGGTCGCCGGCTTCGAAGCGCTGGTGCGCTGGGATCACCCCAAGCTCGGACGCATGGCGCCGTCGGAGTTCATCACCATCGCGGAAGAGACCGGCCTGATCGTCGACCTCGGCATGTTCGTGCTGGACCAGACCGCCAAGCAGCTCTCGATCTGGCAGCGCGCGATGCGCTCGCGCGAGCCGATCTTCGCCTCCGTCAACGTGTCGTCACGGCAATTGCTGCGACACGACCTGATCCACGACATCCGCACCGTGCTGTCGCGCTCCTCGGTGGCGCGCGGCACGCTCAAGCTGGAACTGACGGAATCGCTGGTGATGGAGAACCCGGAGCACGCGGCACAGATGCTGACGCGGATCCGCGAGCTCGGCACCGGGCTCTCACTCGACGATTTCGGCACCGGCCATTCCTCGCTGGCCTATCTCCAGCGCTTCCCGTTCGACACGATCAAGATCGACCAGTCGTTCGTGCGCACCACCAACCGCGGCGCGCGGCCGGTGATCCTGAAGTCGATCATCGCGCTCGCGCACGACCTCGGCATGGACGTGGTGGCCGAAGGCGCCGAGACGGATTCGGATGCGGTCGAGCTCTACCAGATGGGCTGCGAATACGCGCAAGGCTTTGCCTTCGGCGAGCCGATGGACGCGGATGCGGCAATGCGCCTGCTGACGGAAGTGCGGCTCGAAGCGGCGAGCTAACGCTGTTCTTCCTTCTCCCCCTTGTGGAGTATCGTAGGGTGGGCAAAGGCGCACTTTCGCCGTGCCCACCATCCAACCCTACGACAGAGGTGGTGGGCACGCTCCGCTTTGCCCACCCTACGATACTGTCTTCTTCCGGAAGACGACGAGCTAACTCGGCTTCCGCCGAAGTCCGACAACCAGCCCAAGCCCCGCCAGTAGCGAGATCGCGGCAAGGCCGCCCCACACCATTCCCGCCTGCTCGAGATAGACGTCCTGCGAGACCGGATCGTAGCAGCGGCCGAGCTCATTGAAGCAATCGTGCCAGCGCCAGTAGCGGGCCTCGAAGGCGAGTGCGAACAGCACACCTGATACAATCAGGGCAGCGCCAAAGATCCCCCTCAACCAGCGCAGAACCATCCGCTGCTCACCTGCGTTGCAGCTTCTTCTTCGTGAACCTCACGCTCTGCCCATCCGGCATGCGCGTCGCAACAAACCCGGCGGCGAGGCAAGCTTCGCGCTGCGGCATCTGGATGTCGGGGCTGCGCAGGCTGTCCCACCACGAGGCACGATTGGCCGCGCGCGGCAGCGCCGCGCCGATGATCTCCTCGATCTGTTCGAAGCTCAGGACGAATTCAGCCTGCTTCTGCCGCATCAGATAGTCGCGCAACGCGTCGTAGTCGTTCACAATCGTCCTCTCGCCCGAACCCCAGACTGTCCCATCGAGGTCTGCCCAAAACCGTGAGCCTTGTAAACCGATCCTTAACTCATTGCAGCAGCGCCGTCCTACCTTAAACACTGCGCAAGCTTTCTGGCGCATCCACTAGGGGTCGGGAGCGAACGATGCTGTCTGGATGGCGCGAAGTCACGGCCCGCCGGCCGTGGCGGATTTCGGCGAAGCTGCTAATCATCTCGTCCGTGGTGACGGTGATCGGCTTTTCTGCCATTTGCGTCAACGTCATGCTCGACATGCGCCGGGGCGAGGAGGCGCTCGCCCGCCAGACGCTGGAGAATTTGGCGACGAGCATCCAGTCCGATGTCAGCCGCAACGTCGAGATCTACGACCTGTCACTGAAGGCGGTCGCTAGCAACATGCTGCTGCCCGAGCTTGCCACGGTCTCGAAGCCGATCCGTCACCTGATCCTGTTCGACCATGCGATCACGGCACGGCATTTCGGCGCCATTCAGGTGTTCGACGCCGACGGCAGGCTGACCATAGACGCCTCCACGCTCGATCCCGTCACCGAGAACCGGAGCGACGAGGACTATTTCAGGGTTCATCGCGACAATCCCGAGGTCGGGCTCTTCATCAGCCGCCCGATGCTGTTCCGCGGCGCCTACGCGATCGTGCTGAGCCGTCGCATCAGCGATACCGACGGCGGCTTCCTCGGCGTCGTCGCCGGCTCGATCCGCTTCAGCTATTTCCACGAATTGTTCGAGCAGCTGCACCTCGATGCAGAGGACACCATCACCGTGCTCAAGCGTGACCGCACCATCATGATGCGGCGGCCGTTCGACCTCGACGTGATCGGCACGAACCTGAACGACCGCCGGGCCTGGAAGGCCGACAACCTCCCGGTCGGAGCCTACTATGCGGGACAGGGCCCGGTCGATCCGACGCCGCGGCTCTATGTCCGCAGCGCCGACAGCGGACCGCTGTTCGTGGTGGCGGGCAAACCTCTGGCCGCGGTGTTCGCGCTCTGGCAGAAGGAAGCGTTTCGCATCGGCGCCGTGGTGCTGGTGCTCGCGCTGTTCGTGCTGGGATCGACGCTGGTGCTCGCGCGCGAGATCGGCCGGCGCGCCGAGGCCGAGCGCAAGCTCGAGGAAATGGCGACGACCGACGCGCTGACCGGCCTGAAGAACCGCCGCAAGTTCGATTCCGTCATCGACGTCGAATGGCGGCGGGCCATGCGCCAGAAGGCGCCGATCGCGCTGTTGATGATCGATGCCGATCACTTCAAGGCCTACAACGACACGTTCGGCCATCAGGCGGGCGACCAGGTGCTGGTCGGTATCGCCATCTGCATTTCCGATTCGGTGAGCCGGGCCGGCGACTGCGCCGCACGTTATGGCGGCGAGGAATTCGCCGTGCTGCTGCCGAACGTTTCGGCTGCTGACGCCTTCAAGGTCGCCGAGACGATCCGCCTCAAGGTGCAGGGCTGGTCCGACGACCCGGTGATTTCGACGGTCTCCTGCGGCGTCGCCAGCTTCGTTCCCACCGCCGGCATGGACTGGCCGGTCCTGGTCGCCGCCGCCGACAAGGCGCTCTACGCCGCCAAGGCCGGCGGGCGGAATCAGTCGGTGGTTGCGAGCTTGCCGCAGCTGTCGCTGGTGGCGTGAGGCGGTCTACGCGCCGCTATTGAACGCGACGCAACCCGCCACACCATCGCGGTCGTCCCTGCCAATTGCGCACTAGGCTGGGACGACGCCCAGTTTGTAGCCCCTACTGCCCCAGATACTTCTTCATCTCCGCGATCAGCCCGTCGCGCAGCTCCGGCCGCTTCAGGCCGTAGGCGATGTTGGCGCGCAGGAAGCCGGGCTTGGAGCCGCAATCGTGGCGCTCGCCCTCGAACTCGACGCCGTAGAATTTCTGCGACGTGGCGAGCCCGATCATGGCGTCGGTGAGCTGGATCTCGCCGCCGGCGCCGCGCTCCTGCGTCTGAAGGATCTTGAAGATCTCCGGCTGGAGAATGTAGCGGCCGGTGATCGAGAGGTTGGAGGGCGCGGTGCCCTTGGCCGGCTTCTCGACCATGCCGTCGACCTCGAACATCTTGCCGCTGCGTTTTCCCACGCCGCAGATGCCGTATTGATGCGTGAGATGATCGGGCACCGCCTCGACCGCGACCAGATTGGATTTCTCGCCGAGCGAGGATGCCATCTCGATCATCTGCTTGAGGCAGCCCGGCGTGTTGAGCACGAGCTCGTCGGGCAGCACGACCGCGAACGGCTCGTTGCCGACGATGTCGCGCGCGCACCAGACCGCATGGCCGAGGCCGAGCGG
>NZ_JALBGZ010000526.1:0-4509 GCF_023006515.1 Bradyrhizobium sp. PRIMUS42 | reverse complement strand
GAGGCCGGCGAAGCCATCGGCCGCATCGGCGCCGCCGATGAGGGCGGCGGCCGCTTCGAGGGCTACACCGACGCCGGCGAGACCGAGAAGAAGATTCTTCGCGATGTCTTTGCCAGGGGCGATGCCTGGTTCCGCACCGGCGATCTGATGCGGATCGACGACAAGGGCTTCTTCCATTTCGTCGATCGCATCGGGGACACTTTCCGCTGGAAAGGCGAGAACGTCGCGACCTCGGAGGTGAACGACGCAATGCGAGACTTCACCGGCGTGGTCGATGCGACCACATACGGCGTCAGCATTTCCGGCACCGACGGCCGCGCCGGCATGAGTGCGATCGTCGTCAACGAGGGTTTTGACATTGCCGCGTTGCCCGCACATCTCGCGCAGCGCCTGCCGGCCTATGCATGCCCGGTTTTCATCCGCATCTCCTGCGAGATCGATGCGACCGAGACGTTCAAGCAGAAGAAGGGCGATCTCGTTCGAGAAGGCTTCGATCCCGCCAGGATCTCCGATCCGCTGTTCATGGTGGATTCGAGATCCGGGGCCTACGTCCCGCTGGACGCCGCGGCCTACGCGCGAATCCTGGACGGCTCGATCAGGCTATAGATCGTGTCAAAATCGGCAGATAGGTCCAATTTTATCTGAATTGTCCAAGAAGCCATTTACTTCTCTCGGGTAAACAAGCGGCCATGGGGAGGCGGCCAGCAAGAGCCGCCGCAACACCAACGATAACAAAGCGAGCCAGCCATGTCGGTAAGGTCTAAGGTCATTGAGGCGATCCAGCAGATCGCCAAGGAGCAGCACGTCACGCTTCCCGCTCTTTCGGACGATCTGTCCCTGCACGAGACGGGCTTCGACTCGCTAGCATTCGCCATTCTGGTCGCGCGTCTCGAAGACGACACCGGGGTCGACCCCTTCACCATTTCCGAGGACGCAGCATTCCCCGCCACGGTGGGCGATTTCGTGCGGGCCTACGAAAATGTCCCCGCGTGAGATCTTTGCGCTCCGCGACCATCTCGGCGCGGAGCTGAAGGGCCGCACGATCTCCGATGCGCACGATGTCGTGTCGCTGACCGAGATCCTGTCGCAGACGGTTCTGGGCGGCCGCCTGCGCGAATTGTCGGGCCGCGCCGTGCTGCTCAAGCTATCCGACCAGCTTCGCTCCGGCCTTGCCATGATCGAGCTCGACGGCATCGCTCGTCGCATGCTGCTGTGTCCACCCGATCTCAACCGGGCACATCTCGACGCGCTGATCGCGGATGCCGAGATTGACGCCGTCGTCACCGACGAGCCCGACCGCTGGGCCGACACGGGCATCGCGCTCGTCGTCACCGCACACTTGCCGCTTGAAGCCACCGCGCCGGTCAAGTCCGAACGCGCCACGGAATGGCTGATGCTCACCTCGGGCACGTCGGGCGTACCGAAAATCGCGGGCCATACACTGGAGGCGCTCACCGGGGCGATCGTCGCCGAAGGCCCCGCGCGCGGACCGGCGCCGGTGTGGGCGACATTCTACGACATTCGCCGCTACGGCGGCCTACAAATCTTCCTTCGCGCCGTTCTCTCCGGCGGCTCGATGGTGCTGTCGGACCCGCATGAGGCGCTCGGTGATCACGTCACGCGGCTGAAGGCGCGTGACGTCTCGCACATCTCCGGCACGCCTTCGCATTGGCGCAAGCTCCTGATGAGCGGTTCGGCGACGCAATTCGCCCCTCGCTACGTCCGCCTCTCCGGTGAAATCGCCGACCAGGCGGTGCTCGACGGCCTGAAGGCGGCATTTCCCAATTCCTCTGTCGGTCATGCCTATGCCTCCACCGAAGCCGGTGTCGGCTTCGCCGTGAATGACGGGCTCGAAGGCTTTCCGGCCGACTATCTCGGCAATCGCAACGGTGTCGAGATGAAAGTGGTCGACGGCTCGCTCCGTATCCGTTCGACGCGCACCGCGCATGCCTATGTCGGCCGCAATGCCGCCGCGCTCACCGATGACGACGGATTTGTCGACAGCGGCGACATCGTCGAGCTGCGCGGTGAGCGCTACTATTTTGTCGGCCGCCGCGGCGGCATCATCAATATCGGTGGGCTGAAGGTCCACCCCGAAGAGATCGAGGCGGTGATCAACCGCCATCCCGACGTGCGGATGTCTCGGGCCAAGTCGCGGAAGAGCCCGATCACCGGCGGCATCGTGGTTGCCGACGTGATCCTCGCGGACGGCGCCGATCCCGCGCGTGCGAAAGAGATCCGCGACCAGATCCTGGATCGGTGCCGCGCGCAGCTTGCCTCGCACAAGGTGCCGGCGGTGATCCGCTTCGTCGAGGCGCTCGATGTCACCCCGGCCGGAAAATTGGCGCGAACCGATGCATAATAACGTTCTCGTCACTGGCGGCAGTCGCGGTATTGGTCTTTCGATCGGCAGACGCCTCGCTGGCGCCGGTTACAACGTGATCGCGGCGGCGCGGCGTGAGAGCGAAGAGCTTAAGGCTGCGATTGCCGGGTCCGACGGGCGGCTGCATTTCCGCGCCTGCGACCTCGCCGTGATCGACGCGATTCCGGCTTTTGCAAAACTGGTGCGCGACGAATTCGGCCCGGTCTACGGCCTCGTCAACAATGCCGGCCTCGGCACCGAAGGCCTGCTCGCCACCATGCATAATTCCGAGATCGAGGCGCTGGTGCAGCTCAACGTGCTGTCGCCGATCGTCCTCACCAAATATGTCGCGCGCCAGATGATGGCGGACGGCGCCGGCCGCATCATCAACATTTCCTCGATCATTGCGACGACCGGCTATAACGGCCTGTCTGTCTATGGCGCGACCAAGGCCGCTGCCACCGGTTTCACCCGTTCGCTGGCGCGCGAGGTCGGCAAGGTCGGCATCACCGTGAACGCGATCGCGCCCGGCTTCATCGACACCGAACTCACGCACAATCTTTCCGACGAGGGGCGCAAGCGCATCGCCGGGCGCAGCGCGCTGCGCCGCCTGCCGGAGACGGATGACGTCGCGCGCATGGTGGAATACCTGCTCGGCGAGGGCGGCCGCAATGTCACCGGGACCGTGTTCACGGTCGATGCCGGGAATACGGCATAAGCGGAACCCTGCGATCATAATTGCGTTGATCCGGCACAATGACATTCAGCCGGATTTGGTCGTAAGATGCCCCGCAATCGATTGGGTTACGTCAATCGATCTGCCCTAATCGACAGGGAGCAGTCCATGGCCATTCCAAACATGACCGCTTCAAATCAGGGCCGGACGGAGCAATCCTGTGCGAAGCTGGATGATGTCCACTGCCCGCCGATGACGCATCAGAATTCCGGCGGTCACGGCCATGAAATGTACCCGCAGCAATTCGTGCGCCTGGTCGGCTGCCACGACGCCTCTCTCGATAGCCTGCGCAAGCGTCAGGACGAGAAGCTGCACTAGCTTGCTCAGGACCGGTGCTTCGGCAAGTCCTTCGGCAGGTCAACTCGTTCGTGTGAAAATTCCGGCGGCCCTTCGATGAGCCGGCGGATGCGACGCTCGCGTTCGTCGGCCGGCAATGCGGGATCGAGCAGTGCCTCAATCTCGTGGACCGCGATCTCTTCGATCCTGGTGGCGTCCGAGGCGATCGAGTGCCCCGTCGCGGGGACCGGCGGCGCGATCTTCAGACCCAGCTCGATCAGCTTGCAGATTGCATCCGAGCGGGTCAGGCGGTGGGCTTCGGCCCAGGCATCGACGGCCTCCGTCAGTCTTTCGGGCAGCTTAACTGCGCTGACCGGGTCGATGCCGGTGCGCCGGCGGACCGGAGAGGTGGAGTCCTTGTTGCCGAAATCGGACACCGCGATCATCCCATGCAACCCTTGGAGCCGAGCAACGATAGCCGCACTCCCCGGCCGGTCGTTTGATGCCGATCAATGACTCCGCTGCAGGATTGCAACGCGGTCGCATCTTGTTGTTCGGGCCTGTTTCGGCCAATGATCGAAAGGGGCCGCCGGCCGGCGAACCCGGATCGATTCTGCCCCGTATTTGTTTCGCATTCCAACCATCCAGCATCCCCGATGACCTCAGGCGAATCCTTCTATGGCGGCATTCCCGTCTTCCGCGGCTTCACCAGCCTGATGGACCCTGCGCTCTATGCGCCGCTGCCGGACGACTGGAGTATCGGCGTTGCCGATATCGTCGATTCCACCAAGGCGATCGCGGCACAGCGCTACAAGGCGGTGAATATGGCCGGCGCCGCCGTGATCGCGGCGGTGACGAACGCGCTGGAGGGACGCGAATTCCCCTTCGTGTTTGGCGGCGACGGCGCCAGCTTTGCGGTCGCGCCTCACGATCTCGGACCTGCCCGCGAGGCGCTGGCTGCAACCGCGACCTGGGTGCGGGAGGATCTCGATCTGACGATGCGCGTCGCGCTGGTGCCGGTCAGCGCCATTCGAGCGCATGGCCTCGACGTGCGCGTCGCGCGCTTCGGTCCCTCGGCAAATCTGTCCTACGCAATGTTCTCCGGCGGCGGCCTCGCCTGGGCCGACGCTGCGAT
>NZ_JALBGZ010000525.1:0-4510 GCF_023006515.1 Bradyrhizobium sp. PRIMUS42 | reverse complement strand
CTTTCTGAAAGAACGGCCCAACCTCAACCTCGCCTTCTTCGGTGTGATCTCGCCGATCGTGGTCGACTGGGTGTTGAACAACCAGTGCGACATCGGCTTTGCCGAGGTGCCCATCGCGCATTCCGGCCTGCCGAGCCTGCGGCTGCCGGCGCCCGCGCGCGTCGCGGTGCTGCCGACGGGCCATCGCCTCACGGAAAAGGAAGTGC
This sequence comes from Bradyrhizobium sp. PRIMUS42, assembly GCF_023006515.1. NCBI lineage: Bacteria > Pseudomonadati > Pseudomonadota > Alphaproteobacteria > Hyphomicrobiales > Nitrobacteraceae > Bradyrhizobium > Bradyrhizobium sp. PRIMUS42. Next base: position 4,304 of record NZ_JALBGZ010000525.1, on the reverse strand, counting down.
TGGAGCCGCGTGATTTCGAGGGCGAGACCTTCATCTCGCTGTCGGCGGGATCATCGAGCCGGCACCTCGTCGACCAGGTCTTCCATCGCCATGACGTCCGTCGCGTGCTCAGGGTGGAGACCACGCTGTCGGAGATCATGTGCGGCATGGTCTCGTCGGGGCTCGGCGTCGCGATCTGCGACCCCTTCACCGCGAGGGAATTCTCCACCCGCGGCGTGGTCGCGCGTCGCTTCCTGCCGCGCATCGACTTCGAATTCTCCGCCGTCTTTCCGGCGCAGCGCAGTCCTTCACCGGTGGCGCTGGATCTGGTGGAGACGATGCGCAAGGCGCTCGCCGAACTCGAGCAGGAGTCCACTCGGGATTTTGCGCCCGGCTGACTTGGACGCCTTGCGATTCCTGCTGTATCCTTCGCATCTCTGCAAGGCAGCACATGGCACGCATCACCATCATCGAGACCGGGCTCGTTCCTCAAAAGCATCGCGAGCGTCACGGCTCGTTTCCGGACATGTTCGAGCGCATGGTTCGCGCCGAGGATCCCTCGGTCACCGTGGATGTCATCAGCATCCCGAATGGCGATGCACTCCCCGATCCGCGCAAGCTGGAGGCCGTGCTGATCACTGGCGCTGCGGCCGGCGTCTATGACGGACTCGACTGGATCGCGCCGCTTGAAGCTTTCGTGCGCAGCGCTTACGCCAACAAGACGCCGATGGTCGGCGTCTGCTTCGGTCATCAGCTGATCGCGCAGGCGCTCGGCGGCACCGTGCGCAAGTCGGAGAAAGGCTGGGGCATCGGACGGCATGTCTATCAGGTACTGCCGGAGAACGGCGTCGTCGACGGCGAAACGATCGCGATCGCCGCTTCGCATCAGGATCAGGTGATCGAGCCGCCGAACGACGTGCTCACGATCCTCTCGTCCGAGTTCACGCCACATGCCGCTCTGCTCTACGCCAACGGCACCACGCTGACGGTGCAGCCGCATCCGGAATTCGACGTGGAATTCGCGCAAGTGTGCTGCGACCTGCGCGACGGCAAGGCGCCGGATGACGTCGTCGCGACGGCAAGGGCATCGCTGACGCAACCGATGGACAACGCGACGCTCGGTGGGGCGATTACGAGGTTTCTGGCGAGGCGGCCCTAGCTACGCGGCACGCTCCTCCCCTTGTGGGAGAAGATGGCGCGAAGCGCCGGATGAGGGGTTCTATCAACTCGCTGGACTGCTCGTGAGGATGGAGACCCCTCACCCGCCGAGCTTCGCTCGGCACCCTCTCCCACAAGAAGGGGGCAGGGTTGATGCAGCGTCGCTTGCGGAATATCAGAACGGATCGCTCCCCAATCCCGGCACATCCGCCGGGCGCGGCCCCGGCGCCGCCCAGTGAAACCTGCGATCCTTCTCCGCAATCGCGATGTCGTTGATCGACGCCTCGCGCCGCTTCATCAAACCGTGCTCGTCGAATTCCCACTGCTCGTTGCCGTAGGATCGATACCACTGGCCGCTGGCGTCGTGCCATTCGTACTGGAAGCGCACGGCGATGCGGTTCTCGTCGAAGGCCCAGAGGTCCTTGATCAATCGGTAGTCCTGCTCCTTCTCCCATTTGCGGGTGAGGAACGCGACGATGGCCTCGCGGCCCTCAAGCACTTCCGAACGATTGCGCCAGCGGCTGTCCTCGGTATAGGCAAGGGAGACGCGCACCGGATCGCGTGAATTCCAGGCGTCCTCGGCCATACGCGCCTTTTGCGCGGCGGTCTCACGGGTGAAGGGCGGAAGCGGCGGGCGCGACATGATGAGCCTCATCGATTGGTTGGGGCCGCAATCTATCGCTGCGCAAGGTGGAGTCGAGTGGCGATCACTTATCGACCGATCACGAAATCAGATCGGCCCTCATCATCGTCCGGATTGATTTCGGGATCGGCTGGGCGCGGCCGCCGCTGATGAAGGCGACGCGCACCTCGGCTTTCACCAGCACGTCCTCACCCCGCTTCACTTCCTGCGCCAGCATGATGGAGGCACCCTTCACCGCGATCGGCCAGGTCACGACGTCGAGCACGTCGTCCATCCGCGCGGGCTTGAGGAAATCCAGATGCATCGAGCGCACGACGAAAGCGAAACCGGCGCTGTCGGTCTCGGGTTGCTCGAACAGCGCCTGCTGCTCGGCCCCCATCAGCCGCAGATGATTGGTCCGTCCGCGCTCCATGTAGCGCAGATAATTGGCGTGATAGACGATCCCCGAGAAATCCGTGTCCTCGTAATAGACGCGGACCTGCATGTGGTGTCGGCCGTCGCGGATCTCGCCGTCGAGATGAGCCGTCATTTCGCAAACTCTCGCTTTATATCTCGACGTCCATCCAAGACCCGCACAATGACTGTGCGATCAGTCTGAACGAGGTAAAAGGCAATATAACCATCGATCGACAGCCCGCGAAGCATGTCCTTAGCTCACTCCGATCTGGTCCTAAGAACGGAAATTGTCGCAACTCATCGAACCGCTCCGAGAATCTTTCAGCCAATCGATCCGCTGCCGCTAGGCTACGCTCTGCAAGATATGTATGGATGTCAAAAAGGTCAGTGCGGGCGCGCAAGGATAGAACGACCTGCACGACGCCCCTACCGCTTCGCCCGAGTTTGCTTGAGAAACTCGTTGAGGTCCCACGGGACCACGCGCTCAGCCTCTACGTCCGCCATCCCTTCATCGATCGCGTGTCTAAGGGCTCGAAACTTCTTGGCTTGGGACAACAGATAATCGGCCGCAGACTCCTGCATATCCTCAGGCAGCAGCTCAAGAGCTTCGACAGCTTTCTCGATGGCAGAACTCATCGCGTCAATATAGCGCAGCCTTGGACCGGCGCCCAGATGCTGACCCGTAATTTGACGGCTACACCACCAAGGGTCCTCGCCCCAGCGTCACCTCGACGATCTCCGGCGGCACGCCGACGCGGAGCGGCATGATGCTGCAACCGAGGCCGCCGGAGATGATGACGTCGCATTTCAGCCTGACATGACCATAAGCCAGCCGGATGCCCTGCTGCGGCGGTACCGCCGGCGACCAGCCCAGCAAGCGGACCTGACCGCCATGGGTGTGGCCGGACAGTTGCAGCGCAACGCGTGCGGGCACGCGCGGCGCGATGTTGGGCTCATGGGCGAGCAGGATGATCGGCGCATCGTCCGTGACCTTGGCGAGCGTCGCGCTGAGATCGTCGGCGCCGAAGCGCACCATGCTCCGAAACCGGCGCGCCGGCAGGAAGGCGAGCTGATCACCCAAGCCGGCGAGCCAGAACGGGCGGCCGTCCTTCTTAAGGCGTACGACGTCGTTCTCGTAGACGGGAATGCCGACGGCTTCCAGCGCACGATGCGCGATGGTCGGCCCGTGCCCGGTCTGCTGCACCGTCCTGTCGTCCCAATAATCGTGGTTGCCCATGACGGCATGGACGCCCAGCGGCGCCTTGAGGCCGGCCAACACTCGGGCCCATTCGCTCGACGGAATGATGCGCGTGACCTGATGCAGGCCGGCGACATAGTCGCCGAGCAGCACGATGATGTCAGCATTCAGCGCGTTGGTGCGGTCGACGATGGCCTCGATCCGGTCCAGCGGCATCCAGGGATCGCAGGCATGGATGTCGGCGATGACGGCGATCTTCAGCGGCAGATCCGCCGGCCATTGCCGCGGCGCCGGATGATAGCGGGTGACGCGAAGCCGCAGCACCGGCTCGACGGCAACACCATAGGCGGCGGTCGAGACACCGAGGGCGGACAGGCCGCCGATGGAACGGATGAGGTGACGGCGCGTGATCATGGAAACCCGATCGTAATGCGCCTTTTTGATGCGGTCCGATTGGAGCGGAATTGGGGTGCGTTCGTGCAGATCGTCTGCACGAGATTACCGGAAATTCATGATGGATGGAGCGCGCTGCGTCAGCGCAGATCAGTCGTCCTCGGCCTGATCGGTGCCGAACAAGCCGAATTGCGCCGCCGCATCCCGCGAGGGCTCTGCGAGGCCGAGATGACGGAAGGCGTGCGAGGTCAGCAGGCGGCCGCGCGGGGTGCGCTGGAGATAGCCGCACTGGATCAGATAGGGCTCGATGATGTCCTCGATCGCATCGCGCGGTTCGGACAACGCGGCGGCCATCGTCTCGACGCCGACCGGGCCGCCGCCATAGTTCATCGCGATGGTCGTGAGGTAGCGGCGGTCCATGGCATCGAGCCCTGCGGCGTCGACCTCGAGCGCGCTCAGCGCGTGGTCGGCGATCTTGCGATCGATCTTGTCGGCATCGGCGGCCGAGGCGAAATCGCGCACGCGGCGGAGCAGACG
>NZ_JALBGZ010000524.1:0-4528 GCF_023006515.1 Bradyrhizobium sp. PRIMUS42 | reverse complement strand
CAGCGGCCGACGCAGGGCGCGCGCACCACGCGAATGCCGGGACCGCTCGCACTTTGCAGGTCTTCGAGCAGCTTCTCGCCGCCGAGCATCGCGCAGGTCAGCGAATCGCAGACGCGGATCGTCAGCGGGGCGATGTCCGGCTCGCCCTCCTTCACCACGTCGAAATGCGCGTAGAAGGTCGCGGTCTCGAACACCTCCGCGAAGGCGAGCTTCATCTCGTCGGCGAGCGCGGCGAGATGCGCGGCAGAGATCTGGTGATATCTATCCTGGATCAGATGCAGATATTCGATCAGCAGATCGCGCCGCCGCGGCCTGTCGCCGAGCAGTTGCTCGATCTCGTGCGAGGCAGTGGGATCGACCTGGCGCCCTTTAGGGGTGGCCTTGGCGCGTCGGCGCCCCTCACCGGGGTGCTCGAACGGGCGGACCTTGTGCACGTCGTGGCTCATCGATTCGTCTCAATCTGTCTTTTAGAACAACTCCAGTTCTAGCCCTTGGCATGCCAGATGCCAAGGGAATTATCTTGCTCGCTGAAGCAGTTGGGCGCAGCCCAAGGCAAACCCTGGATCGCCGTACGGACCCGGTCTTGCGTTCGTCCAAGGCGCGAACCGATAGAACGAAGCCTGAATTGGTCTGGAGATCAATAAAGGCTTCCTATGCTGCGATAGCGAAATCGTATCGCGCTCCGCTTCGAGCCTTACCCTCCACGCCCCGGTGCTGACCAGGTCAGCTTTTGCCCATGCACTCCTCGATATAGAACCAGCGATCGTCACCCGCCAGGCCCTTGGCCTTCACGTCCTTGCGGCACTCCTTGAGCTTCGACTTGTTGGCGCTCCACTTGGCCTTCATGTCCTTGAGCTTCTGCGCGGTGAGCTTGATCTTGCCGGGCTTGGCCTCGGTCGCGGCGGGCGGCGTTACGGCCGGTGCCGCGGCTGTCTGCGCGGATGCGGATTGCAGGGCGCCGGCGACGAGCAGTATGGCGGCGGCACAAGCGAGTTTACGAACCATCGAATCCCCCAGGGTAAGCTTGAAACAATTGAAATGAGCAGCGGGAGCGCGCCCTCGGTGCGCTCCCGCTCGCGATGAATGTGCGATCAGAAGATCTTGACCGCGCTTTCCAGCGTCTTCCAGACACCCCAAGCCAAGGGAATGCCGACGAAGGCCCAGAACAGCCCCGCCCTGGCGTCGAGCCCGCCAAAGCCGATGCCGTAGGAGCCATGCGGCCCCGCAGCTGCAGCGCTGGCGCTCGCCGCCTGCAATTTGGCGACATCGGCGTCCTTCATGTGCCACTTCGAATCGACCGGCTTGATCAGGTAGTTGCAGATCAGGCCCGCGATCAGCATCGCGCACAGAATGTACATCGTGGTGTTGTAGAGCTGGTCGCGCGGCACGCCGGCCGCGAGTTGGAACTCGCGGATGTAGTTCACCACGACGGGGCCGATGATGCCCGCCGTCGACCATGCCGTCAGCAGCCGCCCGTGGATGGCGCCGACGAACTGGGTGCCGAACATGTCGGCGAGATAGGCCGGCACGGTGGCGAAGCCGCCGCCATACATCGACAGGATGATGCCGAAGCCGAGCACGAACAGCAGCTTCGAGCCCATCGCCGCAAAGGTCGGCGCCAGCGCGTAGAGCACGATGCCGAGGATGAAGAACGTGTAGTAAGTGTTCTTGCGCCCGATCTTGTCCGACAGCGACGCCCAGAAGAAGCGGCCGCCGATGTTGAACAACGAGAGCAATCCGGCGAAGCCCGCGGCGATCGCGGCAATCTGCGCCTTCTGCCCGGCGTCGAGCGCGTTGAAGCCGACGTCCGGAAGGCCGATCAGCTTGCCGGCGAAGATCTCTTGCAGCATGGGCGAGGCCATGCCGATCACGCCGATGCCGGCCGACACGTTCAGGCACAGCACCCACCAGATCAGCCAGAACTGCGGCGTCTTGTGCGCATCGTTGAGATGAACGTTGTTCTTCGAGATCATCGCGTTGGCCTTGGACGGCGGGGTCCAGCCCTCGGGCTGCCAGCCGGGCGGCGGCAGGCGATAGCGGAACGCGCCGATCATCATGAACACGAAGTAGATGACGCCCATCGCGACGAAGGTCTCCCAGACGCCGACCGAGGTCGGGGTCTTGAAGTAGTTCATCAAGAGGTTCGCCAGTGGCGCGCCGATCATGGCGCCACCGCCGAAGCCCATGATGGCCATGCCGGTCGCCATGCCGCGGCGATCGGGGAACCATTTGACGAGCGTCGACACCGGGGAGATGTAGCCGAGGCCGAGGCCGATACCGCCGATCACGCCCGAACCCAGCCACAACAGCCAAAGCTGATGGGTGTAAACTCCGATCGCACCGAGGAAGAGACCGCCGCACCAGCAGAGCGCCGAGACGAAGCCCGCCTTGCGCGGCCCCACGCGCTCCAGCCAGCCGCCCCACACCGCAGCCGCGATACCGAGCAGCACGAAGAACAGGGTGTACATCCATCCCATGCTGGCGACCTTCCAGTCGCAGCTGGTCGTGAACAGCTCCTGCCACAGCGACATGTCGGGGCAGGCTTTCGGCGCGCTGATGCCGATCGCGCGCGACAGCGGCAGCCAGAACACCGAGAAGCCGTAGGCCATGCCGATGCACAGATGGATGCACAGCGCCGCCGGCGGCACCAGCCAGCGATTGAAACCGGCCGTCGCTATCGTGCGTTCACGATCGAGAAAGCCGGAAGCACCAACCGGTGCAAGAACGGTATCGGCAGTCGTCATAAGCATTACCTCCCAAGCGCGGCCTTGCCGGCACATCGGTTTGAGACCAGTCGTGCGTGCTTGACAGCCGCGCATGACCGGTCGGACTTCATGCCGAAGCGGAATCGTGTGGTGCGCATCGCGTCATGTGCGCCGAGCTAGCAGCTGATCGCGGGTGATGTCCCTTCACCTTGCAAGCAGCGTTGCAGTGACGGCTATCGCGCCCCTCATCCCCCTCAACACCCTGTCTTGATATGAGCAACGCGCGTGCCAGAAGTCACATCGTGACGATTCAATGGCTTCCCGCAGTGCAATGTGCCGCGCCGGACAGAATGTCCTGAAATCCTCGGACAAAATGTCCCATCAGCTCGCTTCCGGCAGCCACACCGTGAACGTGCTCCCGGAACCGACGCGGCTTTCGGCGGTGATCTGTCCGCCCTGGCGCTTGATCAGCGTCTGGCTGATGGAGAGGCCCAGCCCGGTGCCCTGCCGCCGTTTCGTGGTGTAGAAGGGGTCGAATATCTTTTCGATCACCTCGGCGCTCATGCCGATGCCGGTATCCGTGACCTCAATGGCGACCCCTTGACGGCCGTCGCGCTCGACATCGAAGGAGCGTAGCGTCAGGGTTCCGCCGTCCGGCATGGCGTGGATGGCGTTGACGATGAGATTGACGAGGACCTGCTGCAGCTCGTTGCGATTCATCAGCACGAGCCGGTTGGCGCGGTCGTCCCTGGCCACGGCGATCTCGGTCTTGTTCAGGAGATGCTGCACCAGCGGCAGACAGTCGGAGATCACGCTCGTCGGCGCGTGGCGCTCGACATAGCCGGCATATTCCTCCGGCCTTGCAAACTGCAACAGCTTGGTCACGATCTGGCTGATGCGGTGAATCTGCTCGTCGAGCAGGCGAAACTCGATCTTCGCCTTGTCGGCATCGGCCCCGAACACGCTGCGGATGACGTCGAGATTGCCCTGCATCACCGCGATCGGATTGTTGATCTCGTGCGCAACGCCGGCGGTGATCTCGCCGATCGCAGCCAGCTTCTCGGACATGATGAGCTGCTTGGTGGTTGCCTCGAGCTTGAGATTGGCGTGCTCGAGGTCCCGCGTGCGCTCCCGCACGCGGACGTTCAACTCCTCATTCCATTCCCGGAGCTGTCGGTCGCGTTCCTGGATCTGGTCGAGCAGGCTGTCGAGATGAACGGCGACGCGGCCGATCTCGTCACCCAGCACCGGCATCTTGGTGCGGGCGGAGAGGTTGCCCCGCTCCACCTCGGTGATGGTCGCCGTGACGCGCTCCAGCGGCATGAAGATGGAGGTCGCCCAGCGCAGGAAGATCGGCACGGTTGCGGCGGTGATCGCGATGAACGCTGCGATGATGATCCCCAAGGTCTGGTATTTGGCTTCGCTGAACGGCTTCTCCAGAAAGCCGACATAGAGCATGCCGACCCGCTTGCCGTAACTGTCGACCAGCGGCTCGTAGGCGGAGATGTACCAGTCATTGACCACGAAGGCGCTATCGAGCCAGGTGCGTCCCTCGCCCAGCACGGCCGAGCGCACCGCCGCCGATACGCGCGTGCCGAGCGCGCGCCGTCCCTCGAACAGACGGACATTGGTCGATATCCGCACGTCATCTAGGAACAGCGTCGCGGTGCCCTGGCTGCCCTCCGGCAGGCTCGCCGCGCGATAGACGAGATCGTTGATCGTGTCGATGAATTCGAGGTTCTGGTTGAGCAGTGTGCCGCCGACCAGCGCAGCGGCGCCGCCGTCGGGTAGCATCGCCCGGCTCGCCGCATGCACGACCATGC
>NZ_JALBGZ010000523.1:0-4560 GCF_023006515.1 Bradyrhizobium sp. PRIMUS42 | reverse complement strand
CCGCCTTCACGAAGCCGCGCGGATCGGAGGCGGCGTTGACGAGATCGCCCGAGGCGCCGCCGCGGGCACCGAAGCCAAAACGGTTGAGCGCGACGAGCGCGGCTTGCGAATCGCGGGCCATCGATTTGTCCTTCGCGTGGCGGGAGCCGCTTTCCGAGTCCGCGCGCGAGGCCTAATATACCGCAACGACCGATGAACCCGACATGAAAATCACGGCGAAGCTTCGACGTAAATCATGACAAATCCGAAAGACTCCTCATCGCAGGAACCACGCCGCCTCGTCTGCTCGCGCTGCGGCAGCGAGTTTGGCTGCGACCTCTCGGGCACCTGCTGGTGCGCGGAGGAAACCGCAAAGCTGCCGATGCCAGTCAAAGGCGAGGATTGTCTGTGCCGCGCGTGTTTGCGCAAGGCCGCGGAGGCGGCAGTATCGTAGGGTGGGCAAAGCGACTTGTCCGCCGTGGCTCGCATAGCGAAGGCGGAAGCGTGCCCGCCAATATCCTTGCGTACAGCGAAAGATGGTGGGCACGGCGCTTTGCGCCTTTACCCACCCTACGAAGCCTAGACTGCGTATCCCGGCGACTTCCGCGCCATGCCGTCGAACGCATCGAGCAGTTTTTCGCGCCAGGCATAAACCGGATCGTCCGCTTCCAGCAGCTTGAACGGGCTCACCACCCGCGCCCACTGGAAACCGCCGAACACGATGTAGTCGGCGTAGTTCGGCGCCTCGCCGCCGAGATAGGGCTGCTTCTTCAAGGTCTGCCGCATCATCTCGAGCGACTTGCCGAAGGCGACCACGCCGGTATCGCGGCTCGCCATCACCTCCTCCAGCGTCTTGCCGCCGAAACGCGCCTCGCGCGACTTCCGGAAATAGGCAGCGTCGATCTCGTCCAGATTTTTCGGGATGTCGGCGACGATCAGCGGAAAGATGCCGCCGACGAGGGCAATGTCGCCGAAGGCGTTGATCATGCGCGCCATGGCGCGGCCGCCCTCACCGCCGAACAGCGACGGGCGATCCGGAAAATGGTCCTCGAGATAGTTCGCGATGGCCCAGGAATCGACGACGGGCTTGTCGTGATGCAGCAGCACCGGAACCTTCTCGGAGCCGTGCGGCACAAGTGCGCTCTTCTCGGTGAAGCGCCAGGGCAGCGATTGCGCCGACAGGCCCTTGTGCGCAAGCGCCATCCGCGTGCGCCAGCAGTACGGGCTGAACGGGCGTGAGGGGTCGGTGCCGACGAGTTCGTAGAGTTTGAGTGACATGGCTGGTCCCGTTGCTGCAATTGGCGAACAGAGTAGCCGTCATAGCGACGAGCGCAAGAAAGCCGTCTTGCCGCCGGTGCCCGGGTCTGACCGGTGACCGGCTGCTTCGCCCGCGCAGCGCCGAATTTGCTCGCGAGTTGTTGAGCTGGCACCGGATTGGACCTAAGCTCGGGCATTTCAAACTTTGGGAGGCATTGCAATGACGAGGACCGTTCCACGGCGTGATTTCCTTCTCGGCTCGGCAGCGCTCGCCGGCGCCGCGGCCGCCAATGCCTTCACTTGTGTCGAGATCGCGAGCGCAGCGCCGATCGCCGTTCCGACCGTCGACAAGCTCTCGATCCGCGTGCTGGTGGATTCGAGTTTCGACCTGTTCTTCCGCCCCAAGCAGATCAACGGCGTCTCGATCGCGCCGGCGGTGCGCACCGGCGGTGACTTCCGCAAATCGCTGCACAACGAATGGGGCCTGTCGCTCTGGTTGGAATCCGAAGGCGGCGGCAACCAGCGCACGCTGATGCTGGACTATGGATACACGCCCGAGGTGCTACTCAACAACATGGCGTTGATCGGCGTCGATCCGGCCAAGCTCAACGCGCTGATCGTCAGCCACGGCCACTACGATCATTTCGGCGGCCTGAACGGCTTCCTCGATAAATTCCGCGACAAGCTGCCCGCCGACCTCAAGCTCTACGCGGGCGGCGAGGATAATTTCTGCCATCGCGTCAGTCCGACGCCGACGCAGGGGCAGTTCGCCGATTTCGGCACCCTCGATCGCCGGTCGCTCGCGGCGCAGAAAGTGACGACCGTGCTATGCGAAACGCCAACAGTGATCGCGGACCACGCCTTCACCACCGGCAAGATCACCCGCCGCAGCAGTGAACGCGTGCTGCCGAACACCCTCGTCGAGTTTGGCATCAAGGACGGGCTGGGCTGCAACGTCGGGCACTACCTGCCGGCGGAGATGGAGGGCAAGATCGTGCCGGACGAGCACATCCACGAGCACGCCACTTGCTTCAATGTGCGGGACCTCGGTCTCGTCGTGATCTCGTCCTGCGGCCATGTCGGCATCGTCAATTCGGTGAAGCAAGCGCAGGAAGTGTCGGGCATCCAGAAAGTGCACGCCATCGTCGGCGGCTTTCATCTCGGCCCGGCGCCCAAGGACTACCTCACGCAGGTCGTGAGCGAGATCAAGGCGCTCAATCCTGACGTCGTCGTGCCCATGCATTGCAGCGGGCTCAACTTCGCACAGGAAGCCAATGCCCAGATGGAGGGTAAGGTGGTGGTGACGACGACAGGCAGCCGCCTCACCTTCGGGCTGTGATGCGCCGCGCCGGCGCTTGGCTGTGCGTGATGCTGGCGCTCGCCTGCGCGGGCACGGCGCAGGCGCGCTCGGCCGCGGAGACCATGGACGTCCTGATGTGGAATCGTAAGCCGGTCGGCGGACCGTTCCAGTTGATCGACCAGACTGGCAAGGTACGCAGCGATCGCGACTTCCGCGGACGATTGATGCTGGTCTATTTCGGCTTCACCTATTGCCCTGACGTCTGCCCCACCGACCTGATGGCGATCGGGCAGGCGGTCGAGCAGCTTGGGCCGGACGCCGACGCCGTCCAGCCGGTCTTCATCACGCTCGACCCCGAACGCGACACGGCCAAGCATCTTGCCGAATATGTGCCGCTGTTTCATCCACGGCTGCTCGGGCTGACCGGCAGCCTCGACGCGATCGGGGCCGCGGCAGAGGCCTACAAGGTCTATTTTGCCAGGATCCCGATCGGCAAGGACGGCGGCGACTACACGATCGACCACAGCTCCTTCATCTACCTCATGGACCGCGACGGGAAATATCTCGGCTTCTTTCCGCCGGGCACCTCGGCCGAGCGCATGGTCGAGATCATCCGGCCACGCCTTGCGGCGCCTTCGCGGTAGCGCTCCGGCGAGAGCTAGTTTGAAGCGACGTGCTCACCGCCCGTTGGTGCGCAGCAACCTCTCGCCGCCTTCCGTCACCGCGATGACCAGCCCGAGGCCGGCAATCGTCTCGCGCGCGACGTAGCCGCGGTCGGCGGCATCTTCCCAGATGGTGAGGCGCGGGCACGAGGTCTTCCAGGTCGCGATCACCTCGGCATAGGCGCGCGGCTCGCGCGCGACCCATTCGACGAAGTCAAGCACCAGCGGATCGGCTGTCTCGCTCATTGCAAACCTCCCTTGTCGAAGGCGGCCAGCACCGGCGCACGAAGCATCAGCCAGCCGCCATAGGCGATGTAGTAGCAGGCGATGGTGGTGATCAGCTTGTTCGACCACGCGATGAATTGCTGGTCGGTCATGGCTTCCAGAATGCGCCGCGCCAGCGTGGTGCCGAGCATCGAGGCCGCGATCGCAACGGCAGCAAGCACGGGATCGAGGCTCGCCGCCTGGTCGATGATGCCGCCGAAATAAATCAGCTTGGTGAAATGGCTGACGAGCTGGCACATCGCCTTGGTCGCCACCTTCTCGCGCCGGCCGAAATCGCCGCCGAGGAAGAAGGTGTCGAGCAGCGGGCCGGAGACGCCGGTCATCAGCATCAAGCCCATGCAAATCGTGCCGTAGACGGTGCCCTGCCAGAGCCTATCAGGGTCCGGCTTGACGTTCGCCGGCAACAGCCGTGCCATGAACGGGGTGATGCCCAGCAAGAGCAGCGCCATCGGCTTGTCCGGAACGTAGCGGGTGAGCGACCAGGCCGAGAGCGCGACGGCGGCGCCGACCAGATAGTTCGCGACCGGCCGCCAGCGGATATGTGCCCGCCATAGAAACGCGCGCCAGCCGTTCGAGGCCATCTGCGTGATCGCATGCAGCACCATCGCGGTCGGCAGCGGCATCAGGGCCAGCAGCACGCCGATCAGGATCAGCCCGCCCGCCATGCCGAACAGGCCCGACAGGAACGCGGTGGCGACCATCAGCAATCCAAGGGCAGCGATCATGATGGGCGTCACGAAGGGATCTCCGCAAAAGTGAGGGACTGCAAACTGTTCGTCTCCCTCGCCCGCTTGCGGGAGAGGTGAAGGAAAACGTGCCTCGCTTGCCCAATTCGCGCAAACTGAGTTATCTTGGCCTGGCATCAGCTTTCCTGAGGGTCTTGCATAAGGGTCTTGCATTTGCGGCGGCTGCTGTTTCTCAACGGCATCAAGGCATTCGAAGCGGCGGCGCGGACCGGCAGCTTTGCTGCGGCCGGGCTCGAACTGAGCGTGTCGGCGGCCGCCGTCAGCCGCATGGTCCATCTGCTGGAAGAGCGGCTCGGCGTCGCGCTGTTCGAGCGCAAGGCCAATCGCCTGG
>NZ_JALBGZ010000522.1:0-4562 GCF_023006515.1 Bradyrhizobium sp. PRIMUS42 | reverse complement strand
AGATCGCGCGCAACATCCAGCATGCGGCCGGCGGCACCAGCGAAGTCTCCAGCAACATTGTCGGCGTCTCCACCGCGTCGGCCGAAGCGGGCGCCGCGGCGAACGAAGTGCTGAGCGCCTCCGACGCGCTGCGGCGCGAAGCCGACATGCTGCGCGGAGAGATCGACGCATTCCTCAACAACATGCGGGCGGCGTAAGGACTCCGGCGACACGGGGACTCCGCTCCCTCTCCCGCTTGCGGGGGAGGGTCGGGGTGGGGGTGCCTCCGCATCGGGAGCATTTGAGGGCACGCAGAGAGTATCCCCGCGCGGAGAGAGCCCCCACCCGGCGCTTCGCGCCGACCTCCCCCGCAAGCGGGAGCGATAACCGAGTTCGGAGCGCGAGCGTCCCACATCACGGAAAAACGCCGGCAGGTATGACGGCCATGCGGAGACCACGGCCCGCCCTTTTTCGGCTGGCGCCCCGCCCGCGCTCGGTTTAAGCCGGTAGCATGAACGCAAAAACCGACATCGTGCAGTCCTCGGCCGAGGCCCTGCGCTACCCCTGGGAACAGCATCCTGGTCACGAAGAGATCGTCGAGGTGCGTCCCGGCGTGTTGTGGGCACGGCTGAAGCTGCCGTTTCGCCTCAACCACGTGAACGTCTACCTGCTCGCCGACGGCGACGGCTATGCCATGGTGGATACCGGCTTCGGCAACGAAGAGACGATCGAGGCCTGGACCAAGCTGTTCGACGGGCCGCTGAAGGGCGTCACCATCACGCGCCTGATCGTCACCCACTCCCACCCCGACCATGTCGGACTTGCGGGCTGGGTCGTCGAGCGGTTCAACTGCCCGCTGGTGATGTCGCAGGTCGAATATCTGCAATCGGTCTATCACCAGAACCGCGGCACCGCGGAACGGCAGGAGGCGCAGCGGCTGTTCTTCCGTCACCATGGCATGGACGAGTCGCTCACCGAAAAGCTGCTGGGCCGCGGCCAGGATTATCTCAAGCGCGTCTCGGTGCTGCCGCCCTCCTACCGCCGCATCTCCCACGGCGACGACGTCGTGATCGGCACGCGCCGCTTCAAGGTGATCACCGGTGGCGGTCACGCGCTCGACCAGGTGATGCTGTATTGCGCCGACGACAAGCTGTTCCTCTCCGCCGACCAGGTGCTGAGCAAGATCTCGCCCAATGTCAGCGTCTGGGCGGTCGAGCCCGACCAGAACTCGCTCGGCGAGTATCTGGCCTCGCTCGCCAGCCTCACCACGACCCTGCCCTACGACGTGCTGGTGCTGCCCGGCCACGGCGTGCCGTTCTACGGACTTAAGACCCGCATCAAGCAGCTCGCCGACCACCATGAAGAGCGCTGCCGCCTGATCGCGGAAGCCTGCCGCGAGGTGCCGCAGACCTCGCGCGCCTTGGTGCCGGTCGTGTTCAACAAGCATGTGCTCGACGAGCACCAGATGGGCTTTGCCGCCGGCGAGCTGGTCGCGCACGTCAACTACATGATCGTCGAGGGCCGGCTGACGGCGGAGGCGAAGAACGGCGTGCTGCAGTTCCGGACGACGTGAGCTAAGGCGTCGGCGCGACCGGCTGCGCAATCATGGACGAAGCGCGCGCCTTGGACAAAATGTCCATGGCAGCAGCCGGGGTCCGTGCCTTCCCTGCAGCCTCGGCCCCCGCGGGCAGGCCCGTGTTAGGCGTTTGATCCACATCAACTATCGCCGGCGATACGCCGCTATCAGTAGACCCGCGCGCCCCGTGACAAATGTGTGCGGGCGCATGGACATTGGAGCTGGAAAAGCTCTAAAAATGAGCGGCCGCCGTGGCCGGGTTCCGTTGCAGGTTTTGCCGATGGATTACAACCAGTTCTTCGATTCCGCCCTCGATCGTCTCCACGCCGAGCGGCGCTACCGCGTGTTCGCGGACCTCGAGCGGACGGCCGGCAGATTCCCGCACGCGGTCTGGCACTCGCCCAAGGGCAAGCGCGACGTCGTGATCTGGTGCTCCAACGATTATCTCGGCATGGGCCAGCACCCGAAGGTGGTCGGCGCCATGGTCGAGACCGCAACGCGCGTCGGCACCGGTGCCGGCGGCACCCGCAACATCGCCGGCACGCATCATCCGCTGGTCCAGCTCGAGGCCGAGCTTGCCGATCTCCACGGCAAGGAAGCCGCGCTGCTGTTCACCTCGGGCTATGTCTCGAACCAGACCGGCATCCCGACCATCGCAAAGCTCATTCCGAACTGTCTCATTCTCTCGGACGAGCTCAACCACAATTCGATGATCGAGGGCATCCGCCAGTCGGGCTGCGAGCGGGTCGTGTTTCGCCACAACGATCTTGCGCATCTCGAGGCGCTGCTGAAGGCGGCCGACCCGAACCGTCCGAAGCTGATCGTCTGCGAGAGCCTCTATTCCATGGACGGCGACGTCGCCCCGCTCGCCAAGATCTGCGATCTCGCCGAGAAGTACAAAGCGATGACCTATGTCGACGAGGTCCACGCCGTCGGCATGTACGGTCCGCGCGGCGGCGGCATCGCCGAGCGTGACGGCGTCATGCATCGCATCGACATTCTGGAAGGCACGCTGGCGAAAGCGTTCGGCTGCCTCGGCGGCTACATCGCCGCCAACGGCCAGATCATCGATGCCGTGCGCTCCTATGCACCGGGCTTCATCTTCACGACCGCGCTGCCGCCGGCGATCTGCTCGGCTGCGACCGCCGCGATCAAGCATCTGAAGACCTCGAACTGGGAGCGCGAGCGCCACCAGGACCGTGCCGCCCGCGTCAAGGCGATCCTCAACGCCGCCGGCCTGCCTGTCATGTCGAGCGACACCCACATCGTGCCGCTGTTCGTCGGCGATCCCGAGAAGTGCAAGCAGGCGTCCGACCTCCTGCTCGAAGAGCACGGCGTCTACATCCAGCCGATCAACTATCCGACGGTCGCCAAGGGCAGCGAACGGCTGCGCATCACGCCCTCGCCCTATCACGACGACGGCCTGATCGATCAGCTCGCCGAAGCCCTGCTGCAGGTGTGGGACCGCCTCGGCCTGCCGCTGCGCGAGAAGTCGCTGGCGGCGGAGTAGGCTTTCCTTACCCTCCCCTGAGGGGGCCTGGAGGGGGGAGGGCAAGTGCCAACGCCGCTCGCCCCGAGCTTAACGACAACCCCAGTTCCCGCCCTCGGCCGGCATTTCGCTGTCGCCTCCACCCCTCCAACGCGCTAGATTTACAGGGAAAATGAGCTTGGGCGCCGGTCAGCGCCCTGGGAGAAGCGCGCTCGCCATGCTGCACGATTGGGGCGTGATCGCCGCCGCCTTCGGCTATATCGGCTTCCTGTTCCTGGTGGCGAGCCATGGCGACCGCCGCTCGCCGGCCGGACGCGGCCGTGCCTCCGGCTGGATCTATCCGCTGTCGCTGGCGATCTACTGCACCTCCTGGACCTTCTTCGGCTCGGTCGGCTTCGCCACCCGCACCTCGACCGACTTCCTCGCCATCTATGTCGGCCCGATCCTGATGATCGGGCTCGGCGCGGGCGTCTTGCGTCGCGTGATCCAGCTGGCGAAAGCCCACAACATCACCTCGATCGCTGATTTCATCGGCGCGCGCTACGGCAAGAGCCAGGCGGTGGCGGCGACCGTCGCGCTGATCGCGATCATCGGCTCGGTGCCCTACATCGCGCTCCAGCTCAAGGCGGTCGCCTCCTCGCTCGCAACGATCCTGAGCGAGGACCAGGCCTTCTCCCACATCCCGATCATCGGCGACATGGCGCTGATGGTGACGCTGGCGATGGCCGCCTTCGCGGTGCTGTTCGGCACGCGGCAGACCGACGCCACCGAGCACCAGCACGGCCTCATGCTGGCGGTCGCGACCGAATCCATCATCAAGCTGGTTGCCTTCCTCGCCGCCGGCATCTTCGTCACCTTCTGGATGTTCTCGCCGCAGGAACTGATCGAGCGCGCCATGAAGACGCCGGAGGCGGTGCGCACCATCAACTATTCGCCGTCAATCGGCAACTTCCTCACGATGACGCTGCTGTCACTGTGCGCGATCATGCTGCTGCCGCGCCAGTTCCACGTCAGTGTGGTGGAGAACTCCAGCGATGCCGAAGTCGGCCGCGCACGCTGGCTGTTCCCGCTCTACCTCATCGCCATCAACCTGTTCGTCATCCCGATCGCGCTCGCCGGCCTCGTCAGCTTCCCGTTCGGCGCGGCCGACCCTGACATGTACGTGCTGGCGTTGCCGATGGAGGGAGGTGCGGATCTGCTCAGCGTCGCCATCTTCGTCGGCGGCCTGTCGGCGGCAACCGCGATGGTGATCGTCGAATGCGTCGCGCTCTCCATCATGGTCTCGAACGACCTCGTGGTGCCCCTG
This sequence comes from Bradyrhizobium sp. PRIMUS42, assembly GCF_023006515.1. Taxonomy (NCBI): domain Bacteria; kingdom Pseudomonadati; phylum Pseudomonadota; class Alphaproteobacteria; order Hyphomicrobiales; family Nitrobacteraceae; genus Bradyrhizobium; species Bradyrhizobium sp. PRIMUS42. The sequence goes on along the minus strand of NZ_JALBGZ010000522.1, from coordinate 212 downwards.
GTGCTGCAACGACGGCCTGAGGGGCGCACCGGCGGCGCCGATTTCAGCGACTTCCTGCTGCGCTCGCGGCGGCTCGCGATCTTCGCCATCATGGTGATGGCCTATTTCTACTACCGCGCGCTCGGCAATACCCAGCTTGTGGCGATCGGCCTGCTCTCCTTTGCCGCCATCGCCCAGCTCGCGCCGAGCTTCTTCGGCGGGCTGCTGTGGCG
>NZ_JALBGZ010000521.1:0-4593 GCF_023006515.1 Bradyrhizobium sp. PRIMUS42 | reverse complement strand
GTTCGGCCTCGACGGCTCCGGCGACAGCCTCGCCGAGCCGACGCTGCTGCTGGTGCATCAGCTGGAAGCGCGGGGCCTGCCGTAGCGCAAGTTTTCTTCAGATGGGGCCACAGGCTCGCTCGACCTCTCGCGCTAAACCTTGTGCACAGCTTTGTCACCGGTGGTGACCTTGATATCGGCATAGCGACAGGCGCCGTGGCGGCGCTGGAACGGCGCCACGGCCAGCAGCCAGATTTTCGAGATCGCGTTCGCCGATCCGCCGATATGGGCGGCGTAATCTGCTGCGATGTCGCGTTCCTGCGCCTGCCAGGTTCCGAGGTCCGCCTTCCCGGAACGGACGATTATATGTGTCTCGATCGCGTTCCAGGCGGGTAATGGGCATCGGAAGACCTTGCCTTCAGGCAAATATTCGCTCCAGACATAGGTGAGATCCTGCCCGTCGTCGAACTTCACGCCGATCGACAGATAGTCGTGGGTCGCAGCCTGGTCCTCGGCGACGACGGACGGCAATTGATCAATTTTCCAGCGCCATGCGAGGCGCGGACCGGAGGCCAATGGAAGCGGCAGCGATCTCTCGATGATGCTGACATGCCCCGCGATGTCGCAGACGATCTCGCCATCAGCGCCCTGACTGAAGACTTCCTGCCCACCCCCGAAACCGAGCAGGTTCGACCACCCCGCCGGCAGCCTGCCGCCACGCTCGAGACGCGCAAGCTCGGACTTGAGCTGACCGCCCACGTCGCCATGCGCCAGGAGGCTCTTAATGCCGACGCCGGCATCCCCGCGCCACAGCAGGGCGACACCTGTCATCTTGACATCCGCCTTCCTGTAGATGTCTTCCGGCGTACTCAGTGCTCCGTCCTCGTTGGCCCATTCCGCGGCCGAACGCGCGACCTCAATGCTTCCATCGTGGGCGACCGTCATGGTTCCTGTGTCCAGCATAGGGTTGTACATCGGCCGGAGCCCGCGCGTGCGCGCGTGGAAGATCAGGCCGGGACCGAACCAGAGATCGTGCTCACGCGACAGCCACATGCGACCGTTCAGGAGGAACGTCACCTGCTGGCCGCGCACTGCGTCGAGACCGAGATCGGTCCAGGGCAGATCGGCGCCGTTGATCTCGAACGCCTTGGTGGCGACCAGTTCCGGTGAATTCGCCTTCGCAATGATTTCCTTGATTCCGCTTACGACATCCGCTGGCGCCGGAGCGCTCTGCCCTGCGGCTTGCGCGGTCTGCGATGCGGGACCGGCAAAGGGCAGGACCAGGCCGAGCGCCGATGCGCGTAACATGACATCACGTCGGGAGATTTTCCCGGCCGGAGACGAGAAGCCAAGACAAGCAAAGCACATGCATTCCTCCCTGCCCCTGCGCGACACGGGCGTTTGGCCGTATTCCATCGGGATTCGAATGCTATGCTTTCGTGCCGAATTCAGCCTGCCATGTTGTGCCGACGTGGCCGCCTGTTTGGCGCGTGAGGGCAGATGCGCCAGACCGGTTACACACGCGCGAGCACGCTCGGTCCGATCGCGGAGGTAGTGACTGCGGCCGGGGGATCGATCGAGCGGGTGTTTCGACGCGCCGATCTTCCCCTCGCCTTGCTGGAAGCGCCGGACACGTTGGTGCCGCTGCGCGATCATTTTCGGCTGTTGATGGTGACTTCGCGGGAATTGCACGACGACCTCTTTGCGGCCCGACTCGGTCGCCAGACATCGATGGCGGGCCTCGGCGTTTTCGGCAGATGGGTGACCCAGGCCCCGACCTTGCTCGAGGCGATCCACCGCGCCGGGGCGAGCCTGCCGCACATGCTGCAGAACGCCACGCAGTTGGTCGCGCGCCGTCACGGCAGCGAAATTCGCTGGTCGTATGAACTATCCGACCCTGCGCGCGACGGGCGGCAGCAGAACGAGATGCTCGCTGTCTGGTACATGATTGCCGTCATCAGGCATTTTGCCGGCATCTGGTGGCTGCCTGACAGGATCATCTTCGGGGGCCTGCCAAACCGTCTCCGGTGCCCGATCGGCGAGTTGATGGGTACCGATATTGCTGTTGGCAATGCTGCCAGCGCGATCGTGTTCGATCGGCGGCTGCTGACATCAGTCAATCCAGATATGGCACAGGGCGATGGGCTGACCGCGAGCGAACTCGGGCGTATTTTTGACCTGCCGGATCCGGAAGACCTGCCGGGCCGTCTGTCCGTCCTGATCGAATTGGAGCTGCTCGATCGCCGTCCGACCCTTTCACGCATCGGAAACCGGTCGGGGCTCGCGCGACGAACTCTGCAGCGCAGGCTCGGCAACGTCGGCCTGAGCTACAGCGACCTGTTACGAAACGCGCTGCAGCGCCGGGCGGTGCGGCTGTTGTGCCGGACTGACCGATCGATCGGCGAGATTGCATCCATGCTTGGATATGACGACCCCGCCCATTTCTGCCGGGCCTTCGAGCGCTGGAGCGGCGTACCTCCCACCCGTTGGCGACGTCTGCTCGAATCGCGAGGGCGGCCGGACACGGAACGCGTCGCCAAGATGACCTCGGGCTGGACTGACTAACGCGACCCACGCCTGCCTACTGCCGTGGCGGCGCGTCAGCACGTCTGCCGTTTCATTCGCTCAGCTGTCGCAACCGGCCACACGATCGCCAAACGCTTGACGTAGATCAACTCACCTGGGTGCGGAATGAGCCGACCTCGTTGGGGGCCAACGACAAGGTGTCGAGCATGCGCGTCACCGGCAGAGTGCTGTTCGTTTTGATCGCCGCTATCGCGTCGCTCGGCGCGATGTCCGAGCAACGCCCAGACCAACCCACTTCCGACAAGGAAATCCGCATCGGCAATGTCATGCCGTATTCGGGACCGCTCTCTGAATTCGGCGCGATCGGACAGGCGGAAGCTGCTTATTTCGACATGATCAACGCGCGTGGCGGCATCAACGGTCGCAAGATCCGCTTCATCACGCGCGACGACAATTCCGATCCGGCGGCGGCGCTGGAGCTGACGCGCAACCTGGTCGAGAAGGACGACGTGCACCTGATGTTCGGATCGTTCGGCACCCCCGGCAATCTCGCCACGCGCTGGTATCTGAACGAGAAGAAGATTCCTCAGCTGTTCGTGGCCTCCGGCGATGAGGAGCTGAGCCGGGCGAACGCATTTCCCTGGACCATGGGCTGGCAGCCATCATTTCGGTCGGAGGGGCGGATCTACGCCAACTACATCCAGGCCTATTACCCCAGGAAGAAAATCGTCGTGCTCTGGCAGAACGACCAGTTCGGACGCATGCTCTACAAGGGCATTCAGGAAGGGCTTGGCGACCTGAACCGTCATGTCCTCGTCGACATTGCCTTCGACATCAACGACGAGCATCTCGACGGGCACGTCTCGATCCTCAAGCGCGCGGGCGCCGACATCTTCGTCTTTCTCGGCGTGCCCTCGACGGCGGCCAAGGTGATCAAGCTGGCGGCGTCAATGAATTGGCATCCGGTGTTCATCGTCAACGATGCCTCCGCCTCGATCGCCAATGCGATGGCGCCGGCGGGCCTGGAGAACTCGGCCGGCGTGATCTCGGCAGCTTTTCTGAAGGATCCGAGCGATCCCGCATGGAAGGACGATTCCGCCATGAAGGACTGGTTCGGCTTCATGGACAAGTACCATCAGGTCGAGAGCACGAACAACAGCGCCGCACTCTATGGCTACGCCGCGGCCGAGGCGCTGACGCAGGTGCTGAAGCAATGCGGCGACGATGTCTCGCGCGAAAACATCATGCGGCAGGCGACGTCGCTCAGGTCTTATCAGCCTTCCGTTGCGTTGCCCGACATCAGGATGAACACCTCGTCCAGCAGCTATTTGCCGATCAAGCAGATGCGGCTGGTGCAATTTGACGGCCGGTCGTGGCAGCCTTTTGGGGATGTGATCGAGACGGCGTTCACGGAAGGCGCGGCGCGATGAAGTGACTCACACGGATCTTTTTGCTGGGCCACCCCTCTCCCCCACCCTCCCCCGCAAGGGAGGGCTAGGGAGAGGGGTACCACACGGGGACTCTATCAACGGAAATGACGACACGCCTGCGCGCCCCCTCACGCCGGCTGAGCGAGGCCAGCGCGCTCTCGAGCAGCGAGCGGACGCGCAGCCGCATCGCCGCATTTTATCGTGGTCGGGCCAAGCGCCTTTTCGTTTCATGACGAATGTCTAAGATTGGCATCAACCACCGTTGACCATCCGGAGCCAGCGCCCATGACCGAGACCATCCGCATCAAGCGCTGCAACGCGCGACCCGTGATCGCGCCGATGAACCTGCCGCTCCAGACCTCGACCGGCGCGGTCGCCCGGGCGCCGCTGGTGCTGATCGACTGCGAGACCGACCAGGGCGTCATCGGGCATGCCTACCTGTTCTCGATCACGCCGTCGGCCTTGAAGCCGCTGACGGCGATGGTCATGGAAATGTCAGAGCTGGTCGCTGGCGACGAGCTGCTTCCGTTCGAGATCGAGCGCAAGCTGACCCAGCGCTTCACGTTGCTGGGCCTCGCCGGCTTGCAGCGGCTGGCGCAATCCGGCATCGACATGGCGGCTTGGGATGCGCTGGCCCGCACACGCGGCTTGCCGCTGG
>NZ_JALBGZ010000520.1:0-4612 GCF_023006515.1 Bradyrhizobium sp. PRIMUS42 | reverse complement strand
GGTTCTCAGGCCCAAGCTGCTCCGGTCCAGGCTCAGCCCAGGCGCAGGGTCGCCCGGGCGCATCCGGCACCGCCTCAGGGCCGGCCGATGATGCTGGTCGCCCAGCAGCCGCATTTCGGCCTCTTCAACACGACCTGGTGAGAGCAGCCTCGATCCGTCCCGAGGGAGGCGAGGAGGGCTTTCTCGAGGGAGGCGAAGAGGGCTTTTTATTGGTCAGCCTCTCTGCTAATTCGAACCCATCCGAACGCCGCCCGGTGTTGCTGGCTCGTCAGCAGCCGGTCGGGCAAGTCTCGGTTTGCGGCCCGGTAGCCCCGGGCCAGGGCGCTCGTAGCTCAGCTGGATAGAGCATCGGATTTCGATTCCGAGGGTCGGAGGTTCGAATCCTTCCGAGCGCGCCAGTTGCCTCTTTCCAGAGCGGCCCTGATTGATCCTGACGCCTCCAGAGCGCCAAATCTAACTCGGAGAGGCTATCGCCTCGCTGTGGATGGCGAAGTGGATCTGCCCGACCTTCGGGAGGTTTCGACAATCCACGGGGAGCGCTTGGTGAGGTTGTAGCCGCCCTCGGTCGTCAGGGGTTGAAAACGATGGCCTGATGATGTAACTAATTTATAGTTACAGCGGGCCGGGAATGTCGCAGGCAGACAACCTGATGCATTCATTCGGGGGCTGCCGAGGGACGTTTCGCTACCGGGATTTTGAGCGGCTGATCACCTCCCATGGGCTTCGACCAGCCCATGGTCCTGAAAGACCGGCGGGAGCAGGCGGAAGTTCATGCATCGCATGACGAAGGCGATGATCTGGCTCGACGAGCCGCACGATGGCGAGATGAGACCGGCGATGGTTCGCCGCCTGCAGGAACAGCTGGAAAATTTGAGTCTGCTATGAGCACCGTGCGTTATCGCGACTATCAAGGGTCGGTCGATTTTGAGGACAACAAACTCCTCATCCGCGTGCTGCATATCGACGACATGATCACGACAGAAGTCGAGAGCGCGGCCGATGTTGAGGCCGCTTTTGCCGAGCTGGTGGAGGACTATCTCGCGACTTGCGCCGAGGTCGGCAAAGAGCCGGCGAAACCATTCAAGGGGCTGTTTAATGTCAGGGTGCCTCCAGATCTGCACCGGCGGGCAGCATTCGCAGCCGCACGTGAGGACGTGACGCTCAATTCGTTGGTTACGAGCGCGCTGGAGGAAAAGCTAAACCCGCCAACGCCAACGCAGGAGGTCGAGCGCCCTGAATTCACCTTCGATGGGTTCCTGCGGCTCGCGCTGGTGACTTGTCCCGTCGAGCTTCGGCCGGCAACGGAAGACGCGCCTGATCTCGAGCTGGACAATGAGGTCACCATAGAAATCGAGAGCTTCGCACCGCTAGGTGATATCGACCCGGTCTATTGTGCAGGGTCGTACTACCTCGTGCCTGGGGGACGAGTGGGCCATGACGCATACGCGGTTATTCGTGAAGCCATGGTTGCCAACGAATTGGTTGCCATCGCCACCCTGGGGCCGCACGCATTCGCTCTTGAGCCCCGAGGAGTTGGTATGGTCGCGACGCTTTTGCGGAATGTTGATCAGGTGCGTGATCCAGGCGAACTATTCGGCATGATCCCGAATGTGCATATTACCGAGGAGATGCTCGGCCTCGCCAAGCAAATCGTAACGAAGATGTCGGCTGGGTTTGATCCGCGCACGTTGCGAGCGGCACCCAAGCTGCGCCGCAAGGCTTCTGAAGAGCAGCCCAAGCTGGCGCTCCGTCGTGGCGACAATGTCATCGACCTCATAGAGGCCCTGAAGAAGAGCAATCGTCGCGGCGCCGCGTCCGAGAAGGGCAACACCGCTCCACGTCGGAAAGCTTAATGGTCCGCCCTGGGTGACAGGACGTCCGGGGGGCAGCCGGGTTTTTTGTGGCTAACAGACTTCCATCTCGTGCGGCCATTTCGCCACGATAGAAGTTTGCCATGTTGCGGGTCCAACGTGTGGTGGGCGAGGCAGCGTCGCACAGCTTCTGCGTCCGTCAGCTTGTGCGGATACGGCCTTGCCGCCCCCGGGCCAGCGTGTCCGAAGGCGTCTCGTGGAACGTCGCACGGTAGGCTGCGGCAAATTCACCGAGATGATGGAAGCCCTGGGCACGGGCGCACGTCGCGACGGTGGCGCCGCCACCCCTAAGGAGGCGGCCGCGGGTCGCCCACAGCCTCTTGAGGCGAATGTACTGGTGCAGGCTCATGCCACGCACCTTGCTGACTGCGCTGCCGAGCGTCCGGATCGAGACGCCGAACTCGCCGGCGAGATCGGCGGTATAGATCGGCGCGGTCGGGCGGGCTGCGACGTAGTCGTCGATCCGCTGCACGAGCTTGATCGCGCGCTCGCTGTGGACCGAGGCGCTCAGATCCGACATCGAATCGATCCGAAACAAATCGTCGAGCGCGAGCAGCAGACCTTCCTGGAGATGGGCGGCCACCTCGCTGGTTTCGAACAGGAACGGCTGCACGGACGCGGTTCGCAGGATGTCGAGCAGGGGTCGCCGCGTGTGGAGCAGGGCGGGCCGGTTCGCGACGCGGGCCCGCAAGTCGTCGGCGTGATCGAACCAGCCCCGGTCTCTCAGCTCGGGGGAGAAGATGATCATGGCATGATGATTGGTCTGAGGCTCGACGAAATGGCATTCATCGTTGCCGCGGAGCGTAACGAAGAAGCGCGCATCGAGATCCAGGCCCTTGAAGTTGACCTGGAGGTCGTCGGTCATCGACAGGATTACCATTCCGCCCGGCATCCGATAGGCGGTGTCGAGGATGCGCGCAAACGACCTCATCACGACGATGCGGCATGCCGGCAGGGAGACCACGGCGCGGGCCGCTGCGAAGTTTGGGATGTCGAGCGGAATGCTTCTGGCGTCCTCCATCGTCTCGATCGGTCGAAACGCATCGACGTCGGCAAAGCCGATCAGTTGGAGCGCGGAGGATGGAGCGAGGGCGTCGAACAACATGGGTGGGTCTGGCCGGCTGCTGAAATGTGACAATCAAATGAAGGTCGGTACATCGCCATCAATGGCGAAGCATCGCGTTTCAGTAAATCGAATTCCAGGCCGTAGTATTGCGGACGTCATGCCATGACGCCCGCAAGATCGATGTCACCGTCAACGTTCCCGACTCATCGGTTGGCCGGAGGCGGCGTCGAGGAAATGTAGCCGCATGCACGCGGGGCAGGCGAAGGACGCAAAGCTTCGTCCCTCCTGTCTCGGCTGCTTCTCAAGATGCGTCTGCACGTTCATGCCCGTCTGAGGGCATCGAAAAACGATCAACTCGGCCATCACCGCAGAATGACGGTGCGGGCCGATTTCATCTTTGATCTAGATCAGTTTTGGAATCGCTCCAGGCCGGCGACAACCGCGCAAGGAATGATCTCGCAAAAGCGAAGGGGCCCTGAGGCCCCTTCAGATGTCACCAGCGGCGATAGCGTGGGCCATAGCCGTAATAGCGCGGCCCGTAAACGCGTGGTCCATAATACCGCGGGCCGTAATACGGCCGCGGACCGTAATACCCATAATAGTTCGGACGCCACCAGCAGCGTCCCCAGGCGTCGCAGACCATGCGAACCTGCTCGACGCCGGAGACCTGCGGTGTCGCAGGGGCGGGCGCGATGGGCATGGCGGACGCCGCCGGCGATGTCGCCAAGGCACCCAACGTGGCACCGAACAGGGCTGCGGCGACGAGGCCGATCTTGAGAGTCATGATGTCTTCCTCCGCTTACGCGATCCAGAATATCGAGGTTGTTCTGATCAAATTGTGGCGGAAGCGAAATGTAATGCTGATGAACAAATTCAGCAAATCCGTCGGCTGGCCGGCCTTGGCCGCATGGCCGATGCCGTGCCGGAGACCTTGATCCTGCGCAATTCGCAAGTCTGCCGCGGCCTTTAGTGTTGCTGGCGTGGCAGCGGCGTGGTGCTTGCTGCCGGGCAAGGTGAACTGATGCCGGTCATTCCAAATCTGTCGATCTCGCCGGCGAAAGTCTTCTTCGTCATCTCGAAATCGCGCCGGTCCGACAGCGAGGCAGCCGGAGGGGGCGTCATCGTGGACTTCGGCGACGATGACTTGAGCTATGGCCGCAGCGGGCGCGGCGGGACCACCGACCGTGCGGAGCTCGCGGGCTTCATCCGCGATCTCAATGTCGACGAGCAGATCGACCTCGTGGCGCTGACCTGGCTTGGTCGCGGCGACGGTGATCTCTCCAATTGGCGCGAACTGCATACCCAGGCCGCGCAGGCGCACAACCAGCGCACCGCTTCCTACCTGATCGGCACGCCAATGCTCGCTGACTATCTGGAGGAGGCGATGGCGCAATTCGGCAAGTCCTTCGAGGAATTCGAAGAACATCTCTGATGCCGGAGGCGGCGTCGACAAGTTTCAAGGAGAGTGGCAATGGACAAGATGAGAATCGACAAGGGTGACTGGCTGGTCGTGTGCGATGGGCGCAAGGCGCTCATTCTGGAGAACCTTGGCGACGAGATGTTTCCGAACCTTCACACCAGGGAGGTGCACGAGCAGCCCAATCCCTCGACCAGCGCGCAAGGGACCGACGCGCCGGGCCGCCTGCATGCCGCTACGGGCGGGGCGCGCAGCTCG
>NZ_JALBGZ010000051.1:0-17963 GCF_023006515.1 Bradyrhizobium sp. PRIMUS42 | reverse complement strand
CGATCTCCGGCTCGGTCACCAGCGCGATCACCCGGGCCACCACGATCACCAGCACCGTCGCCCGCGCGATCACGCGCTCCTTGATCCGGCCGCAGCACCTGGTTGCCGTCGCGGCCGCGGAAATCCATCCGGTCCGCCGCGCCAGTCTTTAGATTGTTGTTACCGAACCGCTGCTGAACATTGGCGTTGTTGTAGCGTACGCCCTGACGGTGCGCCGCATTGTGCTGCCAGCCGGTGTTAATGTTGGTGTTGCGATGGTTGACGTAGACGTTGCGGTTGCCCCAGTTGCAGCCGCCGCCCCAGTAATTGCCCCAACGTCCGATAGCCCAGGCGGTGCCAAACGCAAGACCAGCCGCGACAACGCCTGCCCCGATATAAGAGGGATAGCCGAAATAGTAGGGCGGGTATTCCGCGTAAGGCCATGCCCCGTAAACAGCGGCCGGCTCGTAATATGGCACGTACATTGTCCCGGGCTCGGCCGGTTCGATGACGACCACCTGCTTGTCCTCTTGCGTCTTGACGCTGACCTTCTGCTGCTTGGTCGTAACGAGCTTCTTGTTGTCATAGGCCTTGGTGCGCAATCGCTGGATCGCATCCATCACATCTGCCTGCTGGGCAAGAAAGGCGTCCCCGAGATTCTTGGTCCAGTCGAGCTTGTCGCTCATCATGGTCAGCACCTCTGCGGTGCTCGCCAGCGCCTTGACGCTGTCATCCCATGCCTGCTTCTCGACCTCGATCCTGAGCGCCTCGCCCTTCAGCGACTTGCGCTCCTTCAGCCAGCGATCGGCCTGCACGACCTCCAGGGGATAGGTCGAGGCCGCTAGCAGATTTGCCAACAATTCGTCGGGATAGAGTGCGACCGGTGCGACCAGCGCTTCGAGCTGCTCAGGCTTCAGGAGTTCGGCGCTCGGCGACGGCTGGCTCCCCGGCTGTACTTGAGCCGCTGCAGATGCAGCATTGTCTGCCGTCTGCGCCGAGGCGACGACCGGCATAGCGGTCAATAGCGCAAGCATCACCAGAGCTTTCGCACAACCACGCATCACAATCCTCCATCGAATTCGCGATTAGCAGGATCGGTCCGCGACTGGATCGTTCTTTGACAAAGATCAAAGGAAGTTCGCTCCGCAGAGGCTGGCTCAATCGTCCTGCTGCAACGCGAAAGTCGATCGCAGGATCGGAGCTTGACCGTGAACACGGCTCCAGAGAAGGACCAGTTGAAGATGAATCGGGTCCCGAACATAAAGTTCGCTCGCCGCGGGAGCTGGCTTGCATCGTCGCGATCATCTGGTCCACCGTGCCCGGCGCCTCCGCCTGAATATAGGACTTGGCATCGTTGCCGTAGAGCGAGACGGCCTTACCGTCATAGATCAATTCGATATTGGCATAGCCGCCGGTGCGCCTGACGCGGAGCTTGTCGGGCCGACTCAATTTGAGCTGACCCGAGCTCGCAAACTGGATCTTCTGCAGCTCCGGCGTAATGACCTCGATGTCGCTGTCGAAGGCCGCGGACAGTGTGTTCTGTGCGCCGAGATAGTCGGTCGTGGATTTCAGGAACTTGGCTGGATCGTCAGCGGGCCGAAGCGGTCGCGGCAACCATCACCGCTGCTGCGGCAATCGCCGAGGTGACGCGGCATTTTGCGCGAAGGAAGTCCTTCTTCTTCATGATGATACTCCCGTTATGGAAGCGCATTCGGGACGCACCGGTCCATGCATTGTTGATTTGAATCAAGAAGAGCGTTGGCGGCAATTTTCCGTTGCGTGTAACCGTATCAGTGCCCGCTCAGAACCAGCGTCTTGATGGGAAGCAGCAGCGCCTGGATGCGCAGGAGCAAGGCGTGTACGAGGCCGACGCCATCGACGACATGCAGCGCGATCTTGCGGCCAGTACTGGTGCCCTTGGCGGATATTTCTTCGTGGTTGCTGGTGTAGGCATTGACGATGCAACTGCTGCCCGGCGTGACGCCGTCCAGCCCTTCCTTGTAGAGCGGCTCCAGGAACACAAGGATCGTGCCGGGACGCACGATGTTTTGCGGATCGATCAATTGCTCGCCCGCGCGGAACTGCCCGGCGGCGATATAGTCCTGCACTGTCGTGACAACCATCGGAATGATCACCCAAGGCCTGGAGATGCAGGTCGCCTCCGCCACCATGCCTTCCTTCATCACCTGGGCCTCAATCTGACCGAAGCCTGCCTGCAGAGACTTCCGGCCAGCTCCCTCGGGAACCAGCACACCGGCGGGCCGCATCAACTGGTTGACGACGTCGCCTGTGCGGATCAGGAACTGTTCGACGCGTCCGTCAATACCGGCTCGGATAAAGGTTTTGTCGAGATCGACCTGGGCTTGGGCGAGAGCAGCCTCTGCGCTCGCCTTCTGCGCGGGAATCAAGGTCGATACTTGCAGCGTCTCCGATTCCTTTGCGGCTTTCGCCGCGTCCACTCCGGCCTGGCGCTGATCGACCAGAACCTGGAGCTTCTCGATATCACGCTGCGGCACGATACCGGGATTGCGGCGCTGAAGGTCAGCCTTTGTATCGAGTTCGTCCTTGGCTTGCTGGTAACCCGCCTTTGCCTCCTGGATTTGGGCTTCGGCCTTGATCACATCGGATTGCGCCGCCGTCATTGATGCATCGACCTCGGCAACCTTGCGCTTTGCCGTCTCGAGAGCAGCCTGCTGCTTGGAACTATCGAGCGTGAACAGCACGTCGCCCTGCTTCACCGGCGCGCTGAACCCAACCTTGACCTCGGCCACCCGTCCCGATCCCTCAGGCAGGATCGGCACAGTGCGAAAATAGAGCGCTGCCGAGGTGGTGGACGGATGGAAGTAGAAGATCATGGTGATCAGCGAGACCGTGAGCATCAGGCAACCCGTGATGCCCCATCGCAGCTCATACCAGACCGAGAAGAAGGTGATCTCCTTGCCGAAACGTTTGCCCTGGACATACCGGCGATAGAGATAATCTGGCAGTATCGTGAGGAGAGAGCAGAACATGAGCTCAAACATGGCTGCGCTCCTTCTCCTTCATGACGCGGGATTTTTCTTCCGGCGGCGAGCCGCCCTGATCATATGGACGCGGCGTTCCGTCCTCGGGCATCGGCGATTTCGGCTCTGTCGGCTGCCCGTCAGCGATCCTCTCGACGGAGTCGGCGATGCTGCGCATTGGCGTACCGAAATCGGGAAGATCAATAAGTGCGAGCAACAGGCCAGCCACCCAGAAGACATGCATATGGGTAAAGAGCGAAATCAGACCGAGCACGGCGACAAATTCGAATTGCAGCTTCTGCGACTTGTGCGCCATCCGCTCCGGCAGGCTGTGTAATTTCCAATAGAGCGTGCCGACCCAGAACACGACGCCGATCAGGAAGATGCCCATCACCACCATCAGCGTATCCACGCCACTTCCCGGCGCGAGATAGAACGGCAGATGATGCGGAGCCATCGGATGAAGTTGCTCGCTCAACGTTCTCTCCCCATCTGACGCACGTCCGCGTGATTTTCGAACGCAGTGTCGGCAGCGGACTGCGGAATTGCTTGATCTGGATCAACGGCCTGAAAACGACGCCACCTAGCGTCGCCTAAAAGCTGAAGCAAAGCAACCAAGCAGGAGCCGTCTGTCATGCCCGGCATCGATGATCTCATTCCCAGTGCCACGCAGATCCGAAAGGAAGCGGCCCTCAAGGAGGCCGAGAAAGCGGACGAATATGTCCGTCTTGCCGCCGCCGCCGAAGCAGAGAAGCGGGCCCTGATCGATCGACTGACCAAGCCGTCGGGCAAGACCGAGGACGAGAAGATCAAGCTCGCTTCGACCATTATCCAGCGTGCGGTGCGAAATGGATTGACCGAGGTTCAGGTCTATCGTTTCCCCAACACACTGTGCACGGACAAGGGTCGCGCCATCAATCAGCAGGAAAAGGGCTGGGAGAGCACCCTGACCGGCATCCCGAAGGAAATCTTCCAGCTCTGGACCGACTATCTGAAGCCGCGCGGCTATCGCATTGCCTATCAGATCATCGACTTCCCGGGCGGCATGCCGGGGGATATCGGCGTGACCATCTCCTGGGGCGATGACTAGCGAGGAAGGCAGTCAAGGGAACGGACATGGCCAAGGACGACTCCTCTGAGCGGATGAAGCGCAAGGATTACGAGAAGGAGCTGGAAAAACTCCAGGTCGAGCTGTGTCACCTCCAGGATTATGTGAGGCAGAACAAGCTCCGTGTCATCGTCCTGTTCGAAGGTCGCGACGCGGCCGGCAAAGGCGGCACAATCAAGGCGATAACCGAGAAGGTCAGTCCGCGCGTATTTCGCGTCGTGGCATTGCCGGCACCTTCGGACCGCGAGAAGACGCAGCTCTTCTTCCAACGCTACATGGAGCAGTTTCCCGCCGGCGGCGAGATCGTGATCTTCGACCGAAGCTGGTACAACCGCGCCGGCGTCGAATACGTGATGGGCTTCTGCACGCCCGCCGAACACGATCGCTTCCTGTCGCTGTGTCCGCAAATGGAGAAATACGTCATCGACGGCGGCATCATCCTGATCAAGATCTGGCTGGAGGTCGGGATGGACGAGCAGGAACGCCGTTTCAAGGCGCGCATCGACGACCCGGTCCGGCAATGGAAGCTGAGCCCGATGGACCTGGAATCCTATCGGCGCTGGTATGATTATTCGCGAGCCCGCGACCTGATGCTCCGGAAAACGAGCACGAAAGACGCGCCGTGGTATATCATCCGCTCCGACGACAAGCGCCGGGCGCGGCTGAACTGCATCGCGCATCTCCTGAAGTCCATCCCGCACAAGCGCATCAAGAAGGACAGGATCAGACTGCCGAAGCGGTCCGACAAGGGGCGCTACAACGACCAGGCGGGCTTGCGCGGGCTGAACTTCGTCGCTGAGCAATATTGACGATCTGGCCGCGCAATGACGCGGACCGATCGCATGACGCAGTCCTGCCGACGGACCTCTAGTCGGCCCGTCAGCAGCGCATGATATCAATACGGATACTGAGACTGCGGCACTTCAGTCTTCGCGTCGAGCCGCGCGTTGGGCGGTCCGACTGTGCTCCGGGTCTATTTCAAACGGATGGTCACACCGCCCACCGCCGCAGATACTTCCGCTCCGATCCTTGGACCGGTGAGCTGAAGGATGACGCCATTGCCATTCTGGAGCTGAACGGCACCGGCGCCTGCGGCAACCGCACCGCCCGCTCCGCCCACCGCATAGGAACCCTCGATCGACGCCGGCCCCCTCAGATTGAGCGCGCGGCCCACGAACTTTGTGGTCGACGCCCCAATGGTGAAACCGACACTCATCCCGGAGACAGTGAAGGGATACTTCTTGCCCCTGAGGAGCAGAACACCCTCACCGCCACCGATGCCGACAATGAAGCCGCCCTTGGTGAAGACGACGGCGACCTCGCCGGTCTCGGCACGCGATGGCGTGCTGAAACCTGCGGTGGCTGCAAGCGACCCAATCAGAGCGGCGCCGATGGCAAGCTTTCTCATGACTCTTTTCCCCCTTGTGATCATTGCGCCAAAATCATTGCGAAATAGCCGAAAATGGTGAGCAGAATCCCCGAGACGGCGTAGGCGACCGGGAATCCGATCCAGGGTACCGAGCTTTGGATTTCGACCGCAGCCTCGCGGCAAGGGCCAGAATGAGACCGCGCTCCGGCAACGCCGCCCATCAGCACGGCAGGATTGATCTTGAAGACGTGGAAGCCGATCGCCCAGACGATGAACGGGGGGATCGTGCAGGCAATGAAGCCCACGATGAAGATCTTCAAGGCGAGCGCGCCGGTGAGCTGAGCCAGAAGTCCCGCGCCGGCATTGACGCCGACGATGGCGACGAAGACAACGAGACCGAGATCCTCAAGTACGTTTCGCGCCGCATTCGGCGTGTTGCCGAAGAAGCGCAAACGCGACACGATCGAGGATACGATCACGCCCGATAGCAGCAGGCCACCGGCGTTGCCGAGTCCGACCTTGGCGCCGAACGCCGGAAACTCGATCATCCCGATCAGGAATCCGATGATCATGCCGACGGACAGTGTCAGCAGATCGGTCGACGTGTTGGTCCGCGCAATGCGGCCCCACACCTCACCGAGCTCGTTGACCGCGGATTTCAGGCCGACCACGGAGACTATGTCCATGCGTTCCAGCTTGGTTTTCAGACCGGCAGGAATCTGAACGCCACCGCGCTCGACCTTGGTAACCTGCAACTGACCGGCAATTGCAGTGTCGCGGAAGGATTCGAAGGTACGTCCCACCATCTCCTTGTTGGTAATGAGGATGTCCGCCTGGTCCATGGGAATGCCGAGCGTCTTGGCATCCGCCACCTCCGGCCCGATCAGGCCCATCTTGTCGGCGAGGTGCTCGGTCGAGCCGCCGAGGGCGACGATATCGCCCTTCTGCATCACGAGGTCGGGATCCGCGCCTTGCGCCTCGCCGTTCCGCCCCACATTGACGATCCGGTACTCGGGATTCATCGTGCGAAACTTTGCGATACTCATTCCGACCGTCGCCGGGTTCTCCAGCCGGTAGGCCCGCAGGCCGAATTGCCGATAGCCGGTCAGGGCGCCACCTTCGAGATCCTTGACGCCGAACTCCTGCTCATACCGCTTCGCGGCGGCCTTGGCGTCGACGCCCCACCAGCGCGGCAGATATTTGCAGATCAGGATGATGCCGACCGTGCCCCAGATGTAGGTGATGCCGTAAGAGAGCGCGATCATGCCCGATGCTTCCTCGGGCTTCATGCCCGCGGGCAGCTTCACGACACCCGATGTGACGGCCTGCTCGGCCGAACCGATTGCCGCCGACATGGTCTGCGACCCCGCCAGCATGCCGCCGGCAGCACCGGGCGGCAATGCGAAGAGCTTCGCCCCAAGCACGACCAATGTCAGGCCAAGAACGCTCGATACAACTGCGAGGAACAGGAACTTGACGCCGTCGCCTCGCAAGCTGTTGACGAAGGACGGACCGACGCGCAAACCGACCCCGTACATAAAGAGATAGTAGAACAGGCTCTTGACGAAGTTGTTCAGCTCCAGCTTCACGCCATAGCTGGATGCCCAAACCGAAAGGCCCGCTCCCACCACGATGGCGCCGGCGACCATACCGAGACCATAACCCTTGATGCTGGCCCGACCGATATAGACGGCGAGACCGACGACGAAGAACAGCAGCAGATATGGATATTGCTGCAAGAACTGGAAAAAAGACTGCATTTTGGTCCCCTCCAAGCCTTAAGATGCGGCCTTGAGCTTCGGCTGCGTGCCGGGCTTCGGCTTGCCGAGTTTCGCCAAGGCCTCCGTGCGTACGAGCTTCAAGCCTTCCTTGGCGTCGTAGCCGTGAATTTCCTTCACATCGAGCTTGCGCATGAAGTCGATGGTCTCCTGGGTGATGACCTGGCCGGGCACCATGATCGGGAAGCCCGGCGGATACGGGATCACGAAATTGGCGGAGACCAGTTCGGGACCGGCCTTCAGCCGCCGGTCGATCTCGGGATCGCTGAGGCGGAGATGCTCGCAACCTGCGACGTCATAGGCAGCGTAGAAGCCGGTGCGGATGTCGCCTTCGTTGGTCTTGGCGCCTGCGTCGCCGCGGAAGCTCGGGTGGAAATGCGAGAAGTTCGGCAGATCAGGCACGTCCTTCATCAGGCTCGTGACCCGTGCCTCGAAGGTCTTCCTGGCATTGGCGCCGCCCTGGGCCAGGCCGCGGTCGATCTCGCCCGCGACCTCGGCGAGGACGCGAATGAGATGTGCAACGTCGCTGCGGGTGTTGTTGATGTTGGACTGGACCAGGACCGAGTTGCGCGAGGTCTTGTTGACCTGGATGTTATACTCGTTGGCGAGAATGCCCTTGAACTGCGTGCCGTCATAGCCGGCCATGCCGCACACCAGCGTCATGCGGGTCGGGTCGAGGCAGAACTCGTCGTCGTCCAGGCTCTTGAGCGTATTCGCCCAGTTGACGCCTGGGGCGAGAAAGTCAGTGAACCCACTCTGGCGGTATTGTGCCGGCACCATGGCGTCGGCACCGAGGATGCGGAAGTATTTCGAGATCAGCGGATTGTTGTTAACCGCCTGGCGGATCGCGAACGCGATTTCGATCGCATTGGCGACGAGGCCATAGCCCTCCAGCTCCATCTGCCGCCGCGAGATGTCGAGGCTGGCGATCAGCTGCTGGTTCGGGCTGGTCGAGGCATGGGTAAACACCGCTTCCTTGAACTGCTGTTCCACCGTGTGGAATTCGACGTCCTTGACCGAAAGCATCGAGCCCTGGCGGATCGCCGACATCGACTTGTGGGTCGAGTTGGTCTGGTAAACGCGCAGGCGGATTTGCCTCGGGTCGGGGATGAGCCGGGTCTTGAGCAGCACCTCGTCGGATGGATTTTTGCCGAGCTCGGTCTGCTGCTTCTCATAGGCCGCGACCGACTTCGGATCGCGCATCCACGCCTCGATCTCGTTGGCGGCGCCGAGACCGGTGCGGCGGCGCAGGAACGGCGAGAAGCGCGCGAAGCCGAACCAGGCTTCGTCCCAGAGGAAGATCAGGTCCGGCTTGATCGCGAGACATTCCTCCATTACCCGGCGGGTGTTGTAGATGTGACCGTCGAACGTGCAGTTGGTCAGGTCGAGCAGTTTGACGCGGTCGAGCCGGCCGTCGGCCTTGGCCCCGAGCAGCGCCTGCTTGATCGTCTTCAGCGGCACCGCGCCATACATCGAATATTCCGTCATCGGGAACGCTTCGACATAGAGCGGTTGCGCTCCGGCCAGCACCATTCCGTAGTGATGCGACTTGTGGCAGTTGCGATCGACGATTGCGATGTCGCCGGGCGCGAGCAGCGCCTGCACCGCCATCTTGTTCGACGTCGAGGTGCCGTTGGTGACAAAGAAGACCCGGTCGGCGCCGAGCGCCCTCGCCGCCTTCTCTTGCGCCTTCTTGATGTTGCCGGTCGGCTCGAGCATGCTGTCGAGGCCACCGGTGGTGGCGCTGCTCTCGGCGAGGAACAGGTTCGGGCCATAGAATTCGCCCATGTCGCGGATCCAGTCGGACTTGAAGATGGATTTGCCGCGAGCGATCGGCAGCGCGTGGAACGTGCCGATCGGGCGCTGGGCGTACTTCTTCAGATTGTCGAAGAACGGCGTGTCGTAGCGATCCTGGATACCTTCGAGGATCGACAGGTGCAGCTCCAGAAGTTCTTCGACGGAATAGAAGATGCGCCGAACCACGTCCGCCTCGGAATTGCCGGCGAGCTCTTCCACGTCGCGATTCGAGATCATGTAGAGATCGAGCTCGGGCCTGACGTGCTTGATGATCTGGGCGAGGCGCAGCGCCGACCCGTCGGTTTCGTCGTTCAGACCGGCTGTGGCCATGATCGAACGCAGCACCGGCGCGTTATGCCGCGAACGCAGGCCAAAACCTTCGTTGATGATGACTGCTCCGATGTTCGGATTGAGCATCGTGGCGCAGAAAGCATCCTCCAGGCTGCCGACGATGACAGGTTCATAGACGAAGGCGTCGACCGGACGCCGCAGCTTGCGCCATTCGGCGGCGAGAGCCGGCCACTGGGTGGGTGACACACCGGTCACGATCAGGGTCTCGAAATAGGGCCGGCGCGCCGCGTGCGCGCCGAAGCTCGGCGGCACCAGTTCGGGGGCATCGCCATTGCCATCATCCTTGGCGCTCCAGTCGCCAGCATGCTGGCGGAAGGACCGCGTGGCCAGCGCCTGGGCAATCCTCGTCGCAAGGGCGAACGAGGTCGCTCCGTCGCCGGCGGCGGCAGCTTCCCGCAGCGCCGCCATCAATTGCAGACCGGGATAGCCGTGAAATTCCTCGATGATGCAGAGATCGGCCAGCGCCGCATCGTAAGCCGCGCGATTACCCATCCGCGCCCAAGTCTTGGCAGCCTCCACGAGATCACGCCAGTCGTCCGCCCGTGCCCCCGGCCCCGAAAAGAACTGGTCGATGCGCTTTTGCGCGAGTTTGGTGTCCTTGGACATGCGTCTCTCCCGATCCCTTGGAGCAAAGGTGATGCGGGATCGTGAGTACGGTGGCGGTCGCTCCATTGATCCAAGTCAACGGTCGTGCGCATTCTGATTAGCCCTGACGAGACCGTTGGCAGCGCAGCGCGACAGCGTCAGGCCCGCCTGACATCGCCCAAGACGCTGTCGAGCGAGCGTAGCCACTGGCCGCTGTCGGTCTTTTCCGCGAGCCCTTCGGCCCGTAGCAGGTCGCGGAGCTGCGCATGCGCGCCGACGATACAG
Organism: Bradyrhizobium sp. PRIMUS42; assembly: GCF_023006515.1. Lineage (NCBI taxonomy): Bacteria > Pseudomonadati > Pseudomonadota > Alphaproteobacteria > Hyphomicrobiales > Nitrobacteraceae > Bradyrhizobium > Bradyrhizobium sp. PRIMUS42. The sequence goes on along the minus strand of NZ_JALBGZ010000051.1, from coordinate 7,709 downwards.
AACGTGACCTCACGCACGGCGAGTTCGTCGTACAGATCGTGCAGCATGCGCGCGCCAGCGAGATCGATATAGGGCGATGCCGAAAGATCGCAGGCCACCAACCGAATGTCCGGCGATCGCCGGAGCTCGATCAGGACTGCCTCGAGGATCGTTCCGACATTGATATAGAGCAGTGAAGCCTCCGGGCGGAACGCGAGGATACCGGCCAGGGGCTCGACGTCTTCGTGCCGCGCGCTGTCGGAATAGCGGCCGCTACCCGGCAGCCGGCCCAGGAATGCCACATTGGGCCGCGAGGCCCGTGCCAGCAACAGGAAGATCGATGCGATCGATGCCAGCAGGACGCCTTGCAGGATCCCCAGTAGCAACACAGAGACGAGCGCGATCGATGCGGCACAGAAGTCGATGCGGCTGACCTGCCACATCCGTAGCAGCGCGCGGATATCCACGAGCTTGTACACCGCGGCAAAGACAATGGCCGCGAGCACCGCCTTGGGCAGGTTGGTCAAGAGCCCGGTGAAGAACAGGAGGCACAGCCCCAGCGTCACCGAGCAGATCACCAGCGCCAGCGGCGTTCGTGCGCCGGCGCTGTCGTTCACTGCGGATTGCGACAGGCCGCCGGCGACGGGGTAGCCATGGCCAAAGGCGGCCGCAAGATTCGCGGCCCCCAACCCCAAAAACTCCTGCCTGACGTCGAGAGGATAGCCGTGCTTCGCTGCAAAGCTGCGGGCAGCCGAAACGCCTTCGATATAGGCCAGCAGCACACATCCGGCGGCGAGCGGGAACAGATCGTCGAACTCCAGCAGCCCGAATGTGGGCATCCCCAGTACCGGCAGCCCCTCGGGTATCTTCCCTGTGACGGGCACACCGAGCGCCGGAAGGCCCAGCAGCGAAGCGGCCAGGATTGCCAGCGCCACGATGGTGATTCCGACCGGCTTGCCCGGCAGCAGCCGCTCTCCGAGCAGGAGCAACAACACGGCAAACGTGCCGATCGCAAGCACAAGCGGAGCGATATCGCCGAGCTGCCCCATCAGCTTGACGGTGCGGTCGAAGAAATTATGGCCGCCGCCGGCAACCCCGAGCAGGCTCGGCAACTGGCTCATGATGATGGTGAGCCCCGCACCGGCCTTGAAGCCGACCAGAATACTGTCGCTGACGAGGCAGACGAGCACACTCAGCTTGAACAGCCAGGCAATGAAGCACAGCACTGCCACGGCAAAGGCAGCAAGGCTCGCGATCTGCGCATAGCGCACCGCATCGCCGCCGGCGAGTGCGCCGACGGAGCCCGCAATCATCAGGGAAATCGCTGAGGTTGGACCGATCGCGAGCTGCCGCGATGATCCAAGCAAGGCATAGCCGATGCCTCCGAGCATGTAGCCGTAGACTCCGACCTGTGGCGGCAGGCCTGCCAGCGCAGCATAGGCGAGCGAAACCGGGATGGCGTAGGCGGCCAGCGTGATGCCGGCGACGGCGTCGGAGGGAAGCCATTCGCGCCGATAGGCGGCAAGCCAGCCGAACGGCGGAAAGAACCGCGTCCAACCGAGGTCACCTGGCGCGTTCACGACGCCACCTCGCGGGGCGTCGCCTCGCATCGCAGCAATACGCCGAGCAATGCAACCACGGGAATGCCGAGCGCGAGATCGGGGATGCTTTTGGTGGCTAAGGCGCCGACCGCCGCGCCAAAGCCAAACACGGCGCACAAGGCGGCGAAGATGCCTGAGCGGCGCAGTGTTCCGACCGCCGCGTTGCCAGATGTTACTGCAAACACATTCTCGACCGCCTGGCGCATATTGCCCGTGATCATCACGGTGCTGCAAACGACGCCTTCGACCTTGGTGAAGATGGCGGTCTGCATCGCGGCGACGAGCGAAATACCGAGCGTACCTGCAAGATCAGGCATCCGGTTGTGCACAATGCCGATTGAAGCCAACAACAGGATCTCGATCAAGATGCTGACCGCGCCAGCTCGTTCGCCGGTGGCGCGACGGAGCCATGCCGCGATGACGATGCCTACTGCGAAGGCGAAGATCGGCGGCACGAAGTGAAGCGCCTTCGCCCAATTCCCGGCGGTCGCGTAGCCCCAGAGAAATATCAGATTGGCGGTCTGGGCGTTCGCCAATACGCCATGGATGATCCAGGTATAGGCGTCGATATAGCCGCCGGCAAAGGCCAGCAGCAGCACCACCTCGACGGTCTCCTCGCGGCGCACCACGCCGGCTGCGACGTCCAGGGTGCTCATGTCAGCAATGACTGCTGTCGCAATAGCTGCATGAATTCATAGCGGCATCCCGTCGCCAACCGGGCTTGATCTGGATCAAGCAATCGCTCCGCGCCGCAAATCATATCAGGCCAAAGCGCCGGGGATTGCCACATGGACACCGTCAGGTGGATCATCACCACCGCTCCGGAGATATTCCTGCTGCTGGCGGTCGCCATCGGCACGATCCTCGGCCGCATTAGGGTTCGCGGCTTCTCGATAGGGACCACCGCCTGTATCCTGGTCGTCGCGGTGCTGATGGGGCAGCTCGGAACGTTCACGTTTCCGTCGCTCTTGCGCGTCATCCTGTTCAGCCTGTTCGTGTTCACGATCGGCTATCGGTCGGGACCGGAATTCTTCGCTTCCTTGAGCTTCCGCACCCTCGCCCAGGTCGCCCTGGCGCTGGTGCTGGGGAGCACGGGTCTCGCGGTCGTCTTGTTGTTCGCGCACGGCTTCCGGCTCGATCCTGGCACCGCCTCCGGAATCGCGGCCGGAGCACTGACGCAATCCTCGGTCATCGGCACCGCGTCGGGCGCCCTGGCCCAGCTCGGCCTGCCCAAGGATGTGCTCAGTCAGCAGGAGGCGAACATCGCGGCGGGTTATGCCGTCACCTATGTCCTCGGCTATATCCTGACACTACTGTTCGTCCCCTTCGTCGCCCCCAAGCTGATGGGGATCGATCTGAAGGTGGAGGCCAAGAAGCTCGAGGCAGAGCTTGCCGGCGGCGATCCGCCCAAAAGCGAAAATCTCTCCTACCGCAAGTTCCAAGCGCGCGCCTACCGCGTGACCACAGCCGCCGGCCGCACCGTCCGGTCGATCGAGGAAGAGATCGGAAGTCGCACGGTCGTCGAGCGCATCGTCCGCAGGCGCGCGGACATCGAACCGCATCTCGAAACTGTGCTCGAAGCCGGCGACGACATCGTCCTCGCCGGTCGCACTGCTGCCATTGTCGCGGCGAAGCCGATCATCGGCACCGAGATCGATGCCGACGAGATCCTGAAGACGATGCCGGGCAACGTGCTCGAGGTGCTCGTGGACAATCGCCATCTCCACGGCCGCTCAATCCAGGAGATCGCCTCCCGCGTCGGCACCGACGCTCGGGGTGTCTTTCTACGCGACCTCACCCGTATGGGCCGAGCGGTGCCTTTGAGCGCGGACACGCGGATCTATGTCGGCGACGTCATGACCCTGGTCGGCGGTACGCGCAACATCGAGCGTGCCGCAACGGCCATTGGCCAGATCCTAGCATCGCGTCATAGACGGTGACGTGGGCGCCGCTTTGCGCCAGCACATCGGCCGCCATCAGCCCGGCCGGGCCGGCGCCGATGATTGCGACGTGATTGTCGGATGAGGTCATGGCAGGAGTTTAGAGCCAGATTCTCGCGCCAGAAACAGTGTCATTCCGGGCTCGCGCTGCGCGCGCCCCGGAATGACGGCGCGGCTAGAGCTTGATCCCCGCCCGCGCCGCGGCCTGCGCGACATATTTCTGCGTCTGCTCGAACGCCCCCGTGAGCGCCTTGGCCTTCGACATGTCGCTGATCTCAGCGAAATGCGCGGCGACCGCGTCCGGCGTCCATTCGGACTCCGGCAGATTGATGCCTTCGCTCTCCACGATCTTGATCACGGCGAAAGAGCCGGCGCCGGCACCCATGATAGTACGGGTCGGGGCGTCCTCGCTCAGCATGTACTCGACCGCCGGCGTGATCGCGTTCGGCTTCATCAGCTGCAGCGCCTGCGGCGGCAGCAGCTCTTCCGTCATGCGGGTTGCCGCCGTCGGCGAGATGATGTTGACGCGGATGTCGGTCTTGCGGCCTTCCTCGGCGAGCACGTTCATCAGGCCGACCATTCCCGACTTCGCCGCGCCGTAATTGGCCTGGCCGAAATTGCCGTAGAGGCCGGAGGACGACGTCGTCAGCACGATGCGGCCGTAATTGCGGTCGCGCATGCCGGCCCAGGCCGCCTTGCAGCAATAGAAGGTGCCGACGAGATGCACGTCGAGCACCTTCTGGAAATCGGCGGCCTCCATCTTGCCGAACGATTTGTCGCGCAGGATGCCGGCATTGGCGCACAAGAGATCGACGCTGCCCCACTCCTTGGTGGCGCGCTCGACCATGGCGGTGACCTGCTCGAAGTTCGAGACGTCCGCGCCATCGGCCATCGCGGTGCCGCCCGCTTTGCGGATCTCCTCGACCACGGCCTCCGCGGGTGACAGCGAGCCGCCGCTGCCGTCACGCGCGCCGCCGAAATCGTTGACCACGACCTTGGCGCCGCGGCTGGCCAATCCCAGCGCATGCGCTTTGCCGAGACCATTGCCCGCGCCGGTGACGATGGCGACGCGTCCGTCGAACCTGATTGCCATGGGTAAAGGTCTCTGTTCTTCCCTTCCCCCTTGCGGGAGAAGGTGGCGCGAAGCGCCGGATGAGGGGTCTCTCTCGGCAGACGCGCTTGCGGAGAGAGACCCCTCACCCGCCTCGCGTTCCGCGAGGCACCCTCTCCACAAGGGGACAGGGTAAAACCGCGCGTTTGACGGCTTTTTGAGCAGCGAAGCCCCGCCGGGTCAAGCCCGGTCCACGTTACGCGAAATAGATCAAACCGAGCCAATCCGCGATCAGCGCCGGTTTGTCCTCGCCTTCGATCTCCACGGTCACGTTGGTACGGGACTGCAACTCATTCGGCTTGCGCAGCTTGGCCTCCGCCAGCACGAAACGGCCACGGACGCGCTTGCCCGAGCGCACCGGCGAGATGAAGCGCAGCTTGTCGAAACCGTAGTTGACGCCCATCGTGGTGCCCGCAAGGGCCGGCATCACTTCATAGGACATCACAGGCAACATCGACATCGTCAGGAAGCCGTGCGCGATGGTGGTACCAAACGCGGTTTCCTTCTTCGCGCGCTCGGGATCGACGTGGATGAACTGGCGATCCTCGGTCACGTCGGCGTAGGTGTCGATGCGGGGCTGGTCGAGCAGATGCCAGGACGACACGCCGATCTCCTTGCCGACCATGGCCTGATAAGCTTCGAGCGTGATCGGCGGCGACTTCCAGATTTGGTTCACTTAGGTCTCACTCCGTGTTTTCGGCAGCTCGGGAAAATCCTCCTCGCGGAATTCCCGGCCGCGCAGCGGATCGTTGCGATCATTGTCGCGTTCGAGCCGTCGTAGCTGGACCCGGCGGATTTTGCCAGAGATCGTCTTCGGCAGTTCGGTGACGATTTCGAGGCGGCGGATCCGCTTGAACGGCGCGAGGCGGGCGTGCAGATGCTTGAAGATCGACAGCGCCGTCTCCGGCGAGCGCTCTGCACCCGACGTCAGCAGCACGAACGCCTTGGGGATGGCAAGGCGGATCGGGTCCGGGCTCGGCACGACCGCGGCTTCCGCGACGAGCTCGTGCTCGAGCAGGACGCTCTCGAGTTCGAACGGACTGATGCGGTAATCCGACGATTTGAACACGTCGTCGGAGCGGCCGACGAAGGTGAGATAGCCCTCGTCGTCTTCGAACACGACATCGCCACTGCGATAGAGCTCACCCTCGGCGCCAGACAGCTTGCCGTCCTCGCCCTGATAACCCTGCATTAGACCGGCCGGGCGCTCACTGCCGAGCACCAGCGTGACCTCCCCTTCCCTGGCGGAATGGCCGTCGGCGTCACTGATCTGCACGCGATAGCCCGGCAACGGCCGACCCATCGAGCCGATTTTGATCTTCTGGCCCGGCGAGTTGCCGGCCAGTGCGGTGGTTTCGGTCTGGCCATATCCGTCGCGGATGGTCAGGCCCCAGGCCGCCCGCACCTGATCGATCACTTCAGGGTTCAGCGGCTCGCCCGCGCCGCAGACCTCGCGCAAGGCCACCTTGAACGATGCGAGATTCTCCTGGATGAACAGCCGCCACACTGTCGGCGGCGCGCACAGCGTGGTGACGCCGCAGCGGCCGATGGTGGCAAGCAGGCCCTTGGCGTCGAAGCGCGGCTGGTTGACCACGAACACGGTGGCGCCGGCATTCCACGGTGCAAAGAAGCAGCTCCAGGCGTGCTTGGCCCAGCCTGGCGATGAAATGTTGAGATGGACGTCGCCGGGCTTCAGCCCGATCCAATACATGGTCGAAAGATGCCCGACGGGATAGCTGCGCTGACTGTGCCGGACGAGCTTTGGTTTTGCCGTGGTCCCCGAGGTAAAATAAAGCAGCATCGGGTCGTCGGCGTTGGTCGGACCGTCGGCGCTAAAACGCTCCGAAGCCGTCGCCGCCTCATCGTAGGAAAGCCATCCGTCGGAGGCGGCGCCGACCACGATGCGAACGACGTTCTCCGCGCCAAGGCTTGCGAACTTCGCGACCTGATCCTGCGCGGCGACCACCGCCTTCGCCTTGCCGCGATCGAGCCGGTCGCGCAGCTCGTCCGCGGTGAGCAGCGTGGTCGCAGGGATCACGACGACGCCGAGCTTCATCGCCGCCAGCATCGTCTCCCACAGCGGAACCACATTGCCGAGCAGCAGCAGGAGATGATCGCCGCGCCTCAGGCCCTGCGCGCGGAGGAAGTTGGCAATTTGGTTGGAGCGCTTCGAGAGCGCTGCGAAAGAAAGCTTTGTCTGCTTGTCCTGCGCGGCATCGACAATCCAGAGCGCGGGGCGGTCCTTGGCGTCGGCATCCTTCGCAAGCTCGTCGAACCAGTCGAGCGCCCAGTTGAAGGGAACCGGATCGGGCCAGCGGAAATCCCTAACCGCCGTCTCGTAATCCGTGCGGTGCTTTAGCAGAAACGCGCGCGCGTCCTGAAATGTCGTCATGATCCGGGCCCGTCGAATTGATTGTCGAACGTAGCCCGGATGGAGCGAAGCGCAATCCGGGGCCGGTCGCGCAAACGAGGGAACAGTCCCGGATTTCGCTTCGCTCCATCCGGGCTACGAAGCCCCGCTATCGTCCAGCGAGGCTGCGAACGTGCTTGATAATTCCGGAAAAATCCACCCCACCCTGACCGGCTGCGTCGAAAGACTGATAAATCTCCTGCGCATGCTTGCCGAGCGGCGTCGCAGCGCCGGCAGCCTTCGCGGCGTCCTGCGCCAGCGTCAGATCCTTCACCATCAGCGCCGAGGCAAAGCCCGGCTTGTAGTCGTTGTTCGCCGGCGAGGTCGGCACCGGGCCCGGCACCGGGCAATAGGTCGTCAGCGACCAGCACTGGCCCGACGAGGTCGAGGCGACGTCGAACAGTGCCTGATGCGAAAGACCGAGCTTCTCGCCAAGCGCAAACGCTTCGCTGACCGCGATCATGGAGATGCCGAGGATCATGTTGTTGCAGATCTTGGCCGCCTGGCCCGCGCCGGCGCCGCCGCAATGCACGATCTTCTTGCCCATGTTCTCCAGCACCGCCTTGGCCGCGGCAAATGCCTTCTCCTCGCCGCCGCACATGAAGGTGAGCGTCGCGCCCTTGGCGCCGCCGGTGCCGCCGGAGACCGGTGCGTCGACCGAGAGCACG
>NZ_JALBGZ010000519.1:0-4630 GCF_023006515.1 Bradyrhizobium sp. PRIMUS42 | reverse complement strand
CGCGGCGGCGGAGCAGCGCATCCGGCTCGGGCGGACGGCCGCGGAAGGCCTCGTAGGCCGCTTCCGGATCGACCGATCCGCCGCTCGAATAGATGTCGTCGTGCAGGCGTTTTGCGACGGCAGGATCGAAGATGTCGCCTGCCTCCTCGAACGCGCCGAAGGCGTCGGCGTCCATCACCTCCGACCACATGTAGCTGTAATATCCGGCGGCATAGTGGTCACCGGTGAAGATGTGACCGAACTGCGTGGGACGGTGACGCAGCGCGATCTCCTCGGGCATGCCGATCTTCTCCAGCTCCTTCTTTTCGAAGCCACGGACATCCTGCGCAGCGGAAGCTGGCTGGGTGTGGAATTCGAGGTCGACCAGCGCCGAGGACACGAACTCGACCGTGGCAAAGCCCTGGTTGAATTTTCGCGCGGCCAGGAAGCGCTGGAGCAGGTCGTCCGGCAGCGGCTCGCCGGTCTGGTGGTGGCGGGCGAATTGCTGGAGCACCTCGGGCCGCTCCTGCCAGTGCTCGTAGAGCTGCGACGGCAGCTCGACGAAGTCGGTGAACACGGATGTGCCCGACAGCGACGGATAGGTCACGTTGGACAGCATGCCGTGCAGGCCGTGGCCGAACTCGTGGAACAGGGTGCGGGCGTCGTCGGGCGACAGCAGCGAAGGCTCGCCGCCGGCCCCCTTGGAGAAGTTGCAGATGTTGAGAACGAGCGGCGCGACGTCGCCGTCGAGCTTCTGCTGGTCGCGCAGCGAGGTCATCCAGGCGCCTGAGCGCTTCGACGGCCGGGCGAAGTAGTCGCCATAGAACAGCGCCTTGTGCTTACCGTCGGGGCCCTTGACCTCCCAGACCCGGACGTCGGGATGCCAGACCGGAACGTCCTTGCGCTCCTCGAAGGTGATCCCGAACAGGCGCGTGGCGCAGTCGAAGGCCGCTTCGATCATGTGGTCGAGCGAAAGATACGGCTTGATCGCCGCGTCATCGAAATTGGCGCGCTGCAGGCGGAGCTTCTCGGCGTAGAAGCGCCAGTCCCAGGGAGCGAGCCTGAAATTGCCGCCCTCCTCCGTGATCAGCGCCTGCATCTCGTCGCGGTCGGCGAGCGCCCGGGCGCGCGCCGGCTTCCAGACCCGCTCCAGCAGGCCCCGCACCGCGTCCGGCGTCTTGGCCATGGAGTCCTCGAGCCGGTAGGCGGCGTAGGTCGGATAGCCCAGCAGGTTCGCGCTCTCCTCGCGCAGCTTCAGGATCTCGACGATGGTCGTATTGTTGTCGTTGGCATTGCCGTTGTCGCCGCGCGCGATGAAGGCCTTGTAGACCTTCTCGCGCAGGTCGCGCCGGGCCGAGCTCTTCAGGAACGACTCGACCGAGGAGCGCGACAGCGTGACGATGGCCTTGCCTTCCATGCCGCGCTCTTCTGCCGCAGCCTTGGCGCTGGCGACGAAGCTCTCCGGCAGGCCCTGGCGATCAGCCTCGCCAAGCTCCATGAACCAGTCCTGCTCGTCGCCGAGCAGATGATGGCTGAAGCCGGTGCCGAGTTGGGCCAGCTTCTCATTGATCTCCGCCATCCGCGTCTTGGCCTCCTCGGAGAGGCCGGCGCCGGCGCGGTGGAATCGGGTGTAGGTGCGCTCCAGCAGGCGGAGCTGCTCCGGGCTAAGACCGAGCGCCGCGCGGTTTTCGTGCAGCTGGGCGATGCGACCAAACAGCACGGCGTTCATCATGATCGGATTCCAGTGCCGCGCCATCCGCAAGGAGACCTCCTTGTCGATCTCCAGGATGGCCGGGTTGGAATGCGCCGAGACCAGGTCGTAGAAGACCGCGGCGACCTTACTCAGCAGCTTGCCCGAGCGCTCCAGCGCCGTGATGGTGTTGGCGAAGTCGGGCGCGGCCGGATCGTTGGTGATCGCCGCGATCTCGGCGGAGTGATCGGCGAAGGCCTGCTCGAACGCCGGGAGGAAGTGCTCCGGCTTGATCTCGTCGAAGGGCGGGGTCGCAAACGGCGTCACCCAGGCCTTCAGCAGCGGATTGGTCTCGGAGTCCGTAGTTTGGCGGGGTTCTGACATCGCAAGTCCCGATTTTCATGGGTCGATTGTTGCGGCCAGCTATAGCACGCGATGGGGCTTTTTTGAGCCATTTGGCCTTGCTCCCGGCCGCCTTTTCGGGGAGATTGCGGCCCTCGATAGACTACGGACCCCTGAGCTCATGAACGCGCCTTCCTCGTCTTCCCGTCAGATCGTCTGGCCAAGCGTCATCACCGTCATCAGTGCCGCCATCCTGATCGGCGCCGAAGTGTTCGGCGCGGCCTTTGCCGGCGGCTGGGCGCTCGCGATCCTGTTCGGGCTCGGCGATCAGGGCACGCACATTCTCCAGGCCGTGCTGTTCACACTCGGCGTGCTCGTGATGACCGCCTTCATCCGCGCAGCTCAGCGCGTCGAGCCGTTCACGAAGCGCCGCTGACGCGCGCACAGCCGCGTGACGCTCGCGGCGGCTTGAAAACTTAACGCCCGTTCATCTTCCGCGTCGCTCGCGCAACACTGCGCAAGCAGACGTTAGGCAATTCTGTTGTCAGCCTAAAAAAATTCTTGCGAAGCAGAGTCAAAACGCTTATGTGCGCTCTTGCCCAATTTCGCACGTGCCTGTGGTCGTGTGTCAGTCGGTAGGTATCCGGACAAGAGGCCGGACAGCCGCCAAGGGGTGAAGAAGCCGAGGGGCTCTTCGGAAGTGCGGAAGTCGGAAGGCTCATAGCCGGAAGACGACAGCAAACCCGGAGCGTCCAGCATCTCTCTCAAGAGATGCCTTGTCGAAGGTGACTTCACTTTTTGCAACCGTGACTGGCAGCCGGAGGCGAACCGGCGCACCCCGCTCTCAACGGGGGACGCGACTTAAAGCAACGACGGATCGGGCTTTTTTGGTCTCTACCGGCAGTCCAACGCCGGCGCGGGCTACTGAAAAGGCTTGTCCTTCATTGCCAGGTGTGCGGGCGGGAAAATTCCCAACCAATCCACGGCAGCACAATTCGGTCTAGGGTTTTAGCCCTGTCGCGTCTCCATCGTGCGGCAGCGGCGAAGCACCCTCGTCCGAGAACCGCTTTGAACGAGCTCCGTCGCTGGGGCCGCTTTGGAGAGTGCTATGACCGAACGTATCCAGGAATTCCTGCGCAACCGCCGCAAGGATGGCCTCGACACCGAGCCGTGCCTCGTCGTCGACCTCGAGGTCGTGCGCGACAATTACCAGACCTTCGCCAAGGCCCTGCCCGACAGCCGCGTGTTCTACGCCGTCAAGGCGAACCCCGCGCCGGAAGTGCTGGCCCTGCTGGCGTCCATGGGCTCCTGCTTCGACACCGCGACGGTCGCCGAAATCGAGATGGCGCTGGCCGCGGGTGCGACGCCGGACCGCATCTCCTTCGGCAACACGATCAAGAAGGAGCGCGACATCGCGCGCGCCTTCGCGCTCGGCATCCGGCTTTTCGCCGTGGATTGCTCCGCCGAAGTCGAGAAGGTCGCCCGTGCCGCCCCCGGCGCGAAGGTGTTCTGCCGCATCCTCTATGACTGCGCCGGCGCCGAGTGGCCGCTGTCGCGCAAGTTCGGCTGCGATCCGGAAATGGCGGTCGAGGTGCTCGACCTCGCCAAGCGCCTTCGGCTGGAGCCGTGCGGCATCTCGTTCCATGTCGGCTCGCAACAGCGCAAGGTGAAGGCGTGGGACCGCGCGCTGGCGATGGCCTCGCAGGTGTTCCGCGACTGCGCCGAGCGCGGGATCAACCTGTCCATGGTCAACATGGGCGGCGGCTTCCCGACCAAGTACCTGAAGGACGTGCCGCCGGTGGTGACTTACGGCCGCTCGATCTTCCGCGCGCTGCGCAAGCACTTCGGCAACCAGATTCCGGAGACCATCATCGAGCCGGGCCGCGGCATGGTGGGCAACGCCGGCATCATCGAATCCGAGGTCGTGCTGATCTCGAAGAAGAGCGACGAGGACGAGGTGCGTTGGGTGTACCTGGACATCGGCAAATTCGGCGGTCTCGCCGAGACGATGGACGAGTCGATCCGCTACGCCATCCGCACCCGTCACGACGGCGCGGACATGACGCCGTGCGTGCTCGCGGGACCCACCTGCGACAGCGCCGACGTGCTGTACGAGAAGAGCCCGTATCCGCTCCCGGTGACGCTCGAGATCGGCGACAAGGTGCTGATCGAAGGCACCGGGGCCTATACGTCGACCTACTCGTCGGTGGCGTTCAACGGCATCCCGCCGTTGAGGACGTACCACATCTGATCCGCCTCTTGGTCTGAGGCCTGACGAACCCGGGAGCCGGCTTGCCGGCTCCTCCCTCACATCTCTATTTCTGACGACGTCTTGGACTGGCGTGCCGCCCGCACGCCCGTTCAAGCGGGGACTGACGCGCCATGACCACTCCTCGGAAGCCACAGATCGCCCTCACCTCGAAAGCCGCTCCGTTCGTGATCCGTGCGGAGCGTGCTGGCGACGTCACGATGCGTGAAGCACTGCTCGATGCCTGCTTTGGCGAGAACCGCCACGGCCGCACCTGCCAGCGCCTGCGCGACGGACGAGCGCCCGCCACAGGCCTTGCCCTGTCGGCGGTGCGCGAGGGCAAGCTCGTGGGAACCGTGCGGCTGTGGCAC
>NZ_JALBGZ010000518.1:0-4636 GCF_023006515.1 Bradyrhizobium sp. PRIMUS42 | reverse complement strand
GCACTGGCGCGGACCGATGCGCCTCTCTTGACGGATTACGGCAGCACGCGCGGCGGACTGGCGCTGCGCCGGCTGCTGCTCGCGCGTCTCGCCGAGGACGCGATTGAGGCGTCGCTCGATCAGCTCATGCTGACGGGCTCGGGCACGCAAGGTACCGACCTCGTCTGCCGCTTCCTGCTGCGTCCCGGCGACACGGTGCTGGTCGACGATCCCTGCTACTTCAATTTCCGCGCGCTGCTGCGGGCGCATCAGGCGAAGATCATCGGCGTGCCCTACACGCCGTCAGGCCCGGACGTTGCGCGCTTCGAGCAGATCCTGGGCACCGAGCGTCCCAGGCTCTACATCACCAATTCGGCCCTGCACAACCCGACCGGCGCGACGCTCTCGCTCCAGACCGCGCATCGGCTTCTGACCGCGGCCGCTGCGCACGACCTCACCATCATCGAGGACGATATCTTCGGTGACTTCGAGCCGGAGCGCTCGCCGCGACTTGCCGCGCTGGACGGGCTCAATCGCGTGATCCGCGTCGGCAGCTTCTCCAAGACGCTGTCGGCCTCGGTGCGCTGCGGCTACATCGCAGGGCGAGCCGACTGGATCGAGCATCTCGTCGACCTCCAGGTCGCAACCAGCTTCGGGGGTCCGAGCCCGGTCGCGACCGAGATCATCGCAAAGGTGCTGGCCGGCGGCAGCTATCGCAAGCACATGGACGAGCTCCGGCAGAAGCTGACGCGCACCCGCCGCGATGTGGCGCGCAAGCTTCAGGCGATCGGCATCGAACCCTGGCTGATGCCGCGCGGCGGATTTTTCCTCTGGTGCCGCCTCACGGGCGGGCAGGACGCCACGCAGGTTGCGCGCGCGGCGCTCGAGGACAACGTCGTGCTGGCGCCGGGCAACGTGTTCAGCGTGTCGCAGACGGCATCGCACTCCATGCGATTCAACGTGGCGCAGATGAACGATCCCCTGGTGTGGGACGTGCTGCGGCGGGCATTGAAAAAGCACGCCCGACACAATGGCGCCTGATCCGCGGAAACGGATTAAGCAAACTGAAAGGCCGATGCGGGCTAAGTGGACAGAAAGAGGTTGCAGCACAGTTGCGCTGGTTTAAGCTGCGAACTGCAAATTTTTAGCCGGCCACCGGTCCGGCCAGATCATTAGCTGAACGACATTCATGCGCACCTTCATTCCCGCGGCGATTGCCGCCCTCGGACTCTGCACTTTTCCGGCCCAGGCCGAGACTCTGCAGAAGAAATTCGGTCCCGGATGGAATTGTAGCTACATCTCGGTCGAATTGGACAAGCTGTATGACAAATGCATGCAGTGCGAGAGTCAGGGAGAGGACGTCGCGCAAGTCGAGTGGAATAAAGGAGAATGCCGTAACAGGCTCTCGTTGAGAGAAAATCTCATCACCCGGCCGGACTACGAAAGTCCCCAAGAGGAGAGGATGCGGCTGAACAGCGCGGCCGCCGCCGCTCGCGAGTTGCAGGAGTTTCAGCGTTGGCGCAATCAGCGCACGCCGCTGGAGTCCGACGTTTCGGGTACCGGAGGTGGGCGCCTGGCTCCCAGTGCCCCGCGACCGCATTCCTCCCCACCTTCAAATTCCTTCCCAACGAGAGAGTCGGGCGTCAGCGGCGCGCGAGATGGATCCAACTCGAACTCACCTGAAATCGGCTCGAAGCCATCCGTGTCAAACGTCAGCAGCCCAACTCATCCGTCACCCTCGGCACCTGTCGGCGGCGTGCACATCGGAGCGGCTCCGACCGGGAAGGAAAGCGACCTGAGCGAGCTCAGGCGCAAGATTCTCAATTTGAAGAAGCCGGATACTTAACCTGGTAATTTGTCGAAGCGGGGGAAATAGAGCTCCATGATGCACAGGGTGCTTGTCGATCGACGCGGTTTTCTGGCGTCAGGAGTGAGCGCGTTAGTCCTGCAAGAGCCCCTGACCGCGGTGGCGGCTGCCAAGACTTGCAGCGCTCCCCCCGCGACTTCGATGGACATGCGGGCGGAGGTCGCCGTTTCGCTGCGCGAAGCGTTGAAGCGGGCGAAATCAGGCGGGCCAAAGCGGCTTACGGGTTTGACCCGGATTGATACCGTCTGCCAGGACGACAGTTACGATATCCTGCTTTGCGGCGTTGCCGAGAAGGGCCAGCCGGATCTTTACCTCGACGATCTCATCGTCGCGATCAGGTCGGCCGCCAGGAAGTACGGCAACATCGAGCCGGGTATCTCGCTGGATCCGGACAGAGATCAAACGCCGAATCTCGACCAGATTTCGGGGCGCGATGCGGCCGCGAAGCAACAATATTTGCGGATGTGCTCTCAACAGCCGCAAAAGGTTCGCGTCGACGCCCTACCCAGGCATTGTCGCGTGACCAAGGTGCTGGTCGAAGCCGACTATCGCATGAAGCAGGTTTCGCAGGGCACGCTGCAATTGCCGGTCGATCCGCCCCTGCCCGGAACTTTCACGCGCCGGCTCAATCAGTCGCGGCAGATGCTTCGGGCCGGCACGTCCATGGGCGATTGGAGCAGCCGACGCCGGTTCTGGTTCGAGCCCGGCAAGTTCGAATATGCGCACGACTATCAAATCGCGTCGCTGCAATCAGCCCAGGTGATCCTCAGCGACGCCGATGCCAACGCGGATGCAGGTGCCAAGAACGGCAACGAAGATCCCATCGCAAGGGAGTTCGCCTGCGATTGGACCGCGCGCATGGAGGAGACATTTCGTGCCGAGCCGATCTGGCGCGACATGTACAATATCTACCGGCATTTCGCGATCGCACATATCCTGAAGGAGGAGAACCTCCACCATTATGAACTCACGCGGCTGATCGACGCTCATGAGATCGATCACGTTGAATTGCCGGATACACTTCCAGGCTTGGGGCGTTGGGAAACCATCGAAGAAACCAAGGGCAACCGTCGTCTTACGTTGGTCTCATCGGTGTGCGGCGGGGTGTCGCTCGGACTCGCATCGCGAGTGACGGCGACCCGAGTGCGTTCTGAAAGCAATTCGCCCTCGCAGATGGCATTGCTGTCGCGGGCGATCGTTCTTTCAAGGCCGGATAAGACATCGGTCAGTTGGACCATTCCGCCGACGGCACTTCAATCCGCTGCAAAGTGGTATGTGGAACAAGAAGAGCAGCGCTTACAAGCAAAGAGAGAGTCCGAGGAGCGGGAGCGCAAGGAGGCTAACGACATCAAGATGGGAATGGCGCTTCTGGGCGGGTTTGTGGTGACCGGAATGTTGGCCGGGTGGCTGCTGAATCGCCGAAATGCACCGGCCGCGGAATTGGCGGCCGCCGGTTCGGATGCATCATCAACGTCACTCCTGGAGAGTTCCGGTGAAGCAGGGACGTCGGCGGAGTTTGCAGGCTTGCGACGCAACGACCTTTGCCCATGCAATTCAGGAAAACGCTTCAAACATTGTCATGGTGCACAGGAGGCAACTTAATACAGCGGCTCCTCATAGACCGGCTCGCCGTCGAGCAGCAGCCGCTTGATGGCGGCGCGGCCTGAGGGCAGCACGGCGGCGACGATGCGCAGCTTCTGCTGGTTGCGGGCCTGCTCGAGCTTGCCGCCCTCGCCTTCCGGCACGAAATAGCTTTCGAGACCGTATTTGATCGTCAGCTTGTCGCAGAAGGTGCGGACGTCTGATCCGCAGGAATAGCTGACGCGGCCGCGGATCAGCACCTCGGGCGCGGTGACCGGCACAGGCGCGGCATGCACCGAGACGGCGGCGTAAAGGCCGTCGGCATTGGGCGCGAGCTTGACGAACACGACGGGATTGCGTGCGTCGGCCGGCTTGCCGGCGAGCGCGCCGGCCGGCAGTTGCGAAATGTCGTAGCGGAGCACAACATAGTCGCCGCGCAGAAGATCGCGCGGATCGACCGGCTGCGTCTGCAGGGTCACCTCACGGCCTTCGCGCAGGATCTGCATGCGGTCGGCGACCATCAGGACCAGCAGCAGGCATTGCACCAGGACGGCGACACCGAACAGCACCGCTTTCGGAATGCGCTGCCAGAATCTTGTGATGGCTCCAATCATCGCTCAGCCCTCGGCAGCATGCGATTGAGCGCGGTTGCAAAGACCACGGCGACGATTCCGGCCCCCGCGAGGAAGGCCGAGCGGCGCAGCAGCGAGCCCTTCACCGCCCAGGTGATGCCAGCAATGATTCCGGCGATGCCGAGCCAGCCGGCGACGATCCGCGGACGCACGTCATCGAGCACGCCGGAGACGACGAGGCACAGCATGGCGCACAGCAGCGCGGCGTAAGCGAACCAGGGTTCGCCGGCCGTGGAGACCGGCCAGATCGGCGCGGCGACCAGCACGAGCCCGATCGCGCAGGCTGCAAGCAACTCACCTGTGCGTTTCGTGAGTATGGCGGAGACGAGGGCGAGGATCACCCCCGCAACTCCGCACAGGATCGCCCAGAGCGGCTGTGCCGATACCGTGCTGGTCCGGAAGCGAATGATGTCATCGACCGTCGTCACCTCCAGGAAAGCGACACCGGCCAGCGCAAACGCTCCGTAGATCGACAGAACGCTCCCAAGCTGGCGCGCCCTCGGCGAGGGCGCAGAGGCGATCGCAAGCCCGGCGCCGAACAGCAGGGCGGCCCCGTTCGCGAGCACGAAGGACGGCT
>NZ_JALBGZ010000517.1:0-4641 GCF_023006515.1 Bradyrhizobium sp. PRIMUS42 | reverse complement strand
GTGCGAGCCCGAGCGCCGACGGCGCCTCCGACCAGGTGGTGACGCGCGGGCTGCAGCGGCCCGAGCTGAAGCTCTGGCGCACCGGCGTATCAAAACAGCTGCTCAGCCCGGCCGGCGCGGACAACAAGCTCAATCTGTTCCTGGTGCATCTGGAGCCCGGCGGCTCCACCGGCGACGAACTCTACACCCATGACGGCGAGGAAGCCGGCCTCGTGCTCGAAGGCGAGATGATGCTGACGGTGGACAGCGAGACGTGGTCGCTGAAGACCGGCGACAGTTTTCGCTTCGCCAGCCGCAGGCCGCACCGGTTTTCGAATCCGGCGGAAGACGCGAAGGCCGTGGTGCTGTGGGTGAATTGCGTGACGGGGGCGTAAACCTTCCCTCAACCCCGTCATCCTGAGGCGCGAGTGGCGCGTTGCGCCGCGCAGCTCACGCATCAGGGTGACGGCGATGGACTTGACGACGCGCGCCGCCTCCACATCGTCCTTGCGAGGAGCCTTTGCGACGAAGCAATCCAGACTGTCTCCGCGGAAAGACTCTGGATTGCTTCGCTGCGCTCGCAATGACGAGCGGTTAGAGCCTTACCCGAACCGGTGCTTGTACCGCTCCACCGTCAGCGCACTGACGTCGATGTCCGGCTTCCGCCCCGACAGCATATCCGCGAGCACGCGGCCGGAGCCGCAGGACATGGTCCAGCCGAGCGTGCCGTGGCCGGTGTTGAGGTGGAGGTTGGCGTATTGCGTCGGGCCGATCACGGGCGGACCGTCCGGCGTCATCGGGCGCAGGCCGCTCCAGAATGTCGCCTTGGCGAGATCGCCGCCGCGCGGGAACAGATCGGTCAGCGAATGATCGAGCGTGGCACGGCGCGCATCATAGAGCTTGTCCGAATAGCCGGAGATTTCGGCGGTGCCGCCGACACGGATGCGATCGCCCAATCGCGTGATCGCGACCTTGTAGCTCTCGTCCATCACGGTGGATTCCGGCGCGCCGGAAGCGTCCTTGATCGGCACCGTGATCGAATAGCCCTTCACCGGATAGACCGGCAGCGAAATGCCAAGCGGCGCGACCAGGCGCGACGACCAGCTCCCGAGTGCAAGGACGTAAGCGTCGGCCTGCAACGTGCCGGCACCCGTCACGACACCGCTGACACGCGCACCGTCGGTGACGATGCGGTCGATCGAGGTGTTGAACATGAAGCGCACGCCGAGCGCCTCGGCATGCTTGGCCAGCGCCTGTGTGAACATGTGGCAGTCGCCGGTCTCGTCCTGCGGCAAGCGAAGCCCACCGACGAACTTCTCCTTCACGCCTGATAGCGCCGGCTCCACCGCGATGCAGCCCTCGCGGCTCAGCACCTCGAAAGGTACGCCGTACTGCTTGAGCACGGCAATGTCTTCGGCCGTGCCGTCGAGCTGCGCCTGGTAGCGGAACAGCTGCAGCGTGCCCTGCGAGCGCTCGTCGTACTGAATGCCGATGTCGCGGCGCAGATCGCGCAAGGAATCGCGGCTGTATTCCGCAATCGGGATCATCCGGCTCTTGTTGACCGCGTAGCGCGCGCTGGTGCAGTTGCGCAGCATCTTGAGCAGCCAGACCCACATGACAGGATCGAGCTTCGGCCGGACCACCAGCGGGCCGTGCTTCATCAACAGCCACTTGACCGCCTTCACCGGCACGCCGGGGCCGGCCCATGGCGAGGAATAGCCGGGCGACACCTCGCCGGCATTGGCGAAGGAGGTCTCAAGCGCCGGCTCCGGCTGACGGTCGACGACCGTCACCTCGTGGCCTGCACGTGCGAGGTAGTAGGCAGAGGTGACGCCGATGACACCGCTGCCGAGGATCAAGACTTTCACGCTTCGTCAAACTCCCGCGGCATCACGCTCGCCGCTGCAAGGAAACAACTCGCAACGGCGAGAGCAATTATCAGGCCACCCGCTTGATGGCGTCGCCAAGAATCGAGACGATGTCGTCGATGTGGCTCTTCTCGACGATCAGCGGCGGCGACAGCGCGAAGGAATCGCCGCTCATGCGGAAGTACAGCCCGCGATTGAAGCAGTCGACCATGACGTCGTAGCCACGCGCACCGACCGCACCGTCACGCGGCGACAGCTCCACCGCGCCCATCAGGCCGCAATTGCGGATGTCGATGACGTTCGGCAGGCCCTTGAGCGAATGCAGCGCATCGCGCCAATATTCGGCAATCGACGAACCGCGCGTCAGCAGGCCTTCGTCCTTGTAGATGTCGAGCGTCGCGATGCCGGCGGCGCAGGCGGTCGGGTGCGCCGAATAGGTGTAGCCGTGAAACAGCTCCATCACGTTTTCCGGGCCGATCATCATGGCGTCGTGCACCTTGCGGTGTGCGAACACCGCGCCGCAGGGGATGGTGCCGTTGGTGATGCCCTTGGCCGTCGTCATCATATCAGGCGTGACGCCGAAGAAGTCGGCGGCGAACGGCGTGCCGAGGCGGCCGAAGCCGGTGATGACCTCGTCGAAGATCAACAGGATGCCGTGCTTGTCGCAGATCTCGCGCAGGCGCTGCAGATAGCCCTTCGGCGGCGGCAGCACCGCGGTCGAACCCGGCACCGGCTCGACGATGACGGCGGCGATGGTCTCGGCACCGTGCAGGGCCACCAGCCGCTCGAGGTCGTCGGCGAGCTCGGCGCCATGCTCGGGCTGGTCCTTGGCGAAGGCGTTGCGGGTGAGATCGTGGGTGTGGCGGATGTGGTCGACACCCGGCAGCAGGGTGGCGAAGGCGCGGCGGTTTGCGACCATGCCGCCGACCGAGGTGCCGCCGAAACCGACGCCGTGATAGCCGCGCTCACGGCCGATCAGACGGGTGCGGCTGGCCTGGCCGTTGGCGCGATGATACGCAAGCGCGATCTTCAGCGCGGTATCGACCGACTCCGAGCCGGAATTGGTGAAGAAGATGCGGTCGAGGCCCTTCGGCGCGATCTCGGCGAGCCGCTCGGCGAAGTCGAACGCGAGCGGGTGGCCCATCTGGAATGACGGCGCGAAGTCCAGCGTCATCAGCTGGCGCTCGACCGCGGCGGCGATCTGCTTGCGGCCGTGGCCTGCATTGACGCACCAGAGGCCGGCAGAGCCGTCGATCACCTTGCGGCCGTCGACGGTGGTGTAGTGCATGCCCTCGGCCGAGGAGAACAGGCGCGGCGCCTTCTTGAACTGCCGGTTGGCCGTGAACGGCATCCAGAACGAGTCGGTCTTGATAGTGTTCGGAATCTGATGAAGGGTCACGGCCGCGCTCCTTTGCTGACCCGCAAGCAGAGCCACGGCTTGGAAAGCGCAACAAGTCCTTTTCTGTTGCGCCACAACCCATTGATTTCACTGGGGCGACTGGTCCATATTTGCGCGATCCGCAACACCTGCAACACAGGGCCAGCGCAAGGACCGGAACATGAGCGTCGACATCGGTGGACGGCTGCGATTCATCCGGGCGCGCCACAAGCTGTCGCAGCGCGAGCTTGCCAAGCGCGCCGGGGTCACCAATTCGACGATCTCGCTGATCGAATCCAACCAGATGAACCCGTCGGTCGGCGCCCTCAAGCGCATCCTCGACGGCATCCCGATGGGGCTCGCCGAGTTCTTCGCACTGGAGCCGGAGTCGAGGCGCAAGATCTTCTACCGCGCGGAGGAGCTGACCGAGGTCGGCAAGAAGCCGATCTCTTATCGCCAGGTCGGCGACAATCTGTTCGGCCGCAGCCTCCAGATTTTGAAGGAGCGTTACGAGCCCGGCAGCGATACCGGACGCGTCCACCTCGTCCATGACGGCGAGGAAGGCGGCATCGTGATCTCGGGCAAGCTCGAAGTCACCGTCGAGGACGAGCGCCGCATCCTCAATCCGGGCGATGCCTATTATTTCGAGAGCCGCCGCCCGCACCGCTTCCGCTGCGTCGGCGGCAAGCCGTGCGAGGTGATCTCGGCCTGCACACCGCCGACGTTCTAAAGCAGCGGTGCGAGAAGGTCTCGCCCCGCCCGCTACCCTCAAGGCTGCGTCAACAACTCCTCGATCCGAATCGGAAAACGGCGAACCCGCACGCCGGTCGCGTGCCACACCGCGTTGGCGACCGCGCCGGCGCTGCCGGTGATGCCGATCTCGCCGACGCCCTTGATGCCGAGCGCATTGACGTGCGGATCGTGCTCCTCGACCGTGATCACGTCGAGCGGCGGCACGTCGGCATTCACGGGGATATGGTACTCGCCGAGATTGGCGTTCATGATCCGACCGGTGCGGCGGTCAGTGACCGCCTCCTCGTGCAGCGCGAAAGACAGGCCCCAGATCATGCCGCCGAACAGCTGGCTCTGCACCATACGCGGGTTGACGATGCGCCCGGCCGCGAAGGCGCCGACCATGCGGCTGACGCGGATCTGGCCGAGCTCGGGATCGACCTTCACCTCCGCAAACACCGCGCCATGGGCATGCATGGCATATTCCTCCATCGCCGCGGGATTCGGCGCACCGGTGCCCCATGCCTCGACCTCAGTGACGCCCGCCCGCGCAAGGATCTCGGAATAGCTCTCGCTGCGGCTTTCGTCGTCGCGCCGGATCAACCTGCCGGCGCGCGCGATCACGCCGGCATTGCCGGCGCCGAACAGCGGCGATTGCTCGTCATTGGTTGCGAGATCGGCGAG
>NZ_JALBGZ010000516.1:0-4649 GCF_023006515.1 Bradyrhizobium sp. PRIMUS42 | reverse complement strand
TGGACGCCGCGGTCGCCGGCTCGGCCCTGCTCGGCGTGATCGAGCCGCAATCGACCGGCATCGGCGGCGATTGCTTTGCGCTGATCCAGCCGCGGGGTGAGGGCAAGATCATCGCCTATAACGGCTCCGGCCGCGCGCCGAAGGCGGCAAACGCCGACTGGTATCTCGAACGCAAGATCAACTCCGTGCCGTTGACCTCGGCGCATGCGGTGTCGATTCCCGGTGTGGTCGATGCCTTCGCGACCGTCTTGCGCGATCACGGCAAGTTCGGCCTCGACCGGCTGCTCCAGCCCGCGATCAAGGCGGCCGAGGAAGGCTACGTCGTCGCGCCCCGCATCGCTTTCGACTGGAAGAACCAGTTCGAGAAGCTGAAGGGTGGCACCAACACCGTGCGTTATTTGTTGCCGGGCGGCAAGCCGCCAGTGGCCGGCGACGTCATCCGCCAGGCCGAGCTCGGCAAGACGCTGCGCGCGATCGCCAAGGACGGCCGCGATGCCTTCTACAAGGGCCCGATCGCGGAAGACATGGTCGAGACTTTGCGCGGGATCGGCGGCCTGCACACGCTCGACGATTTCGCCGCGCACACCACCGAGACGACGTCGCCGATCGGCACCATGTACAAGGGTTACGATGTCTGGCAGTGCCCGCCGAACGGGCCCGGCCTCACCATGCTGCTGATGCTCAACATCCTGTCGCGGTTCGACCTGACAAAATACGCGCCGCTCAGCATCGAGCGCTTCCATCTCGAGGCGGAAGCCGCGCGCATCGCCTACATGCATCGCGAGCTGCATGTGGCCGACCCTGAGCACATGCAGATCGAGGTCGCGAAGATCCTCGCCAAGGAGTTCTGCGACGAGCACATCGCCAAGATCCGCATGGACGGCATGCTCGACCTGCCGAACGTTGCTCCGCCGATGAATCCCTCGACCATCTACATCACCGTCGTGGACAGGGACCGCAACGTCTGCTCGTTCATCAACTCGATCGCGCATTCGTTCGGCTCGGCGATCGTCTCGAACAAGACCGGCGTCTTGTTCCAGAACCGCGCCGGCGGCTTCCGCATTCAGCCCGGCCACCCCAACTGCATCGCCGGTGGCAAGCGCCCGCTGCACACGATCATGCCGAGCCTGCTCACTAAGGGCGGCCGCTCCGTAATGCCGTTCGCGGTGATGGGCGGACAGTACCAGCCGGTCGGCCAGACCCGCGTCGTGACCAACATCCTCGACTACGGCTGCGACGTGCAGGAGGCGATCGACATGCCGCGCGGCCTGCACTACGAGGGCCAGTATCAGCTCGAGGACAGCGTGCCGGCTGCGATCGTCGAAGGCCTGAAGAAGCTCGGCCACAAGACGACCAGCGTGGTCGGTCCGCTCGGTGGCGCTCAGGCAATCTGGATCGATTGGGACAAGGGTACGCTGACCGGCGGTTCCGATCCGCGCAAGGACGGCTGCGCGTTGGGGTACTGATCGCGCGCGCGAGTTCCCCGCACAAGATCAGGAAAAGTTGACGAAGGGCGATGCGGCAATTTCTGCATCGCCCTTTCTCGTTCGGAACGGAGCTCATCGCTTCAGGTTAAGGGGCGATGGCGGTGCAGGCGTGCGCTGCTTTGCAGATAAGCGGCGGAGGCGTCGATGTCCGACAAATCGAGTTCCAGGCAATCAGCATTCGATCGGCGCGCCTTCATGGCCGGCGCCGCTGGCAGTGCGCTCGTCCCGATCACGGCGCGCGCCGCCGCAGAGGAGGCCAGGGCCCCCGTCGCACAGGATCCGTCGCTTCCCATCGACGTCACGCTGCGGGTCAACGGCAAGGACAAGCGCCTGAGCATTGATGCGCGCACCACGGTGCTCGACGCGCTGCGCGAACATCTCAAGCTCACCGGCAGCAAGAAGGGCTGCGACCATGGTCAGTGCGGCGCCTGCACCGTGCTGATCGACGACCGGCGGGTGGTGTCGTGTCTCACGCTCGCACTCGCCGCGGAAGGGCAGGAGATCACGACCATCGAGGGCCTCGCCACCGACGACCGCCTGCATCCGATGCAGCAGGCCTTTGTGGACAACGATGCATTCCAATGCGGCTATTGTACGCCCGGCCAGATCATGTCCGCCGTGGCCTGCGTCAAGGAGGGGCATGCGGGAAGCGAGGCCGACATCCGCGAATATATGAGCGGCAACATCTGCCGCTGCGCCGCCTATCCCAACATCGTTGCGGCCGTGAAGCAGGCCGCGCCCGAGATCATGAAGGGCTAGACGCATGCGACCTTTCTCGTATCAAAGGGCAACAGATCCGACCGTGGCCGTGCAGGCGCTCAGCGCCGCCGCGGCGTCGAAAGATGCGTTGACCAAGGCTGCAGCGCAGCCGCTTGCGGGCGGCACCACGTTGATCGACTTGATGAAGCTCGACGTGATGCGGCCGACCTCGATCGTCGATATCAATCCGCTTGCGGACGGCTGGTCGGCAATCGAGCCCAAGGGCGACGGCCTCCGCCTCGGCGCGCTCGCGAAGATGTCGGATGTCGCCGCGCATGAGGAGATCCAGCGCCACTACCCGGTGATCGCAAATTCGCTGAAGCTCGCAGCGAGCGCCCAGCTGCGCAACATGGCGACGCTCGGCGGCAACGTGATGCAGCGGACGCGTTGCAGCTATTTCCGCGATGTCTCCTATGAGAATTGCAACAAGCGCAATCCCGGCTCCGGCTGTGCCGCCATGGACGGCGTCAACCGCATGCATGCCGTC
Organism: Bradyrhizobium sp. PRIMUS42; assembly: GCF_023006515.1. NCBI lineage: Bacteria > Pseudomonadati > Pseudomonadota > Alphaproteobacteria > Hyphomicrobiales > Nitrobacteraceae > Bradyrhizobium > Bradyrhizobium sp. PRIMUS42. Next base: position 1,916 of record NZ_JALBGZ010000516.1, on the reverse strand, counting down.
CTCGGCGCGTCCGATCAGTGCATTGCGACCTATCCCGGCGATTTTGCCCAGGCCCTGATCGCGCTGGACGCCATGGTCGAGATCACCGGCAGATCCGGCACGCGCAACATGCCGTTCGCACAATTACACAAGGCGCCCGGCAATACGCCCGACATCGAGACGACGCTTCGGCCGGGCGAGCTGATCTCGGCCTTCTCCATCTCCGGCCGCTGGCCGCGTTCGGTGTACCTGAAGGCGCGCGACCGGCAATCCTATGAGTTCGCGCTGTCGTCGGCTGCGGTCGCGCTCGACGTACAAGAGGGCACGGTCAGGGACGTGCGGATCGCCCTTGGCGGCGTCGCCACCGTGCCCTGGCGCGCGCGAGAGGCGGAGGCGGTGTTGAAGGGGCAGAAGTTCGATGACGGCTTGGCGCAGCGCGTCGCGGATGCCGCCTTCGCAGGCGCCAAGGGTCGTCGGCACAACAGCTTCAAGATCGCGCTCGGCAAGCGCGTAGTGGCGCGCGCGCTCCAGCAGGCCGTAACGATGGAGATCCGATCATGACCGCTGCAGCTCCCGTGCCGAAGGTGAATATGGGCAAGCCGGTGCCGCGCTATGACGCGGCCGCAAAAGTCACGGGGCGCGCGACCTACGCCTCCGACATGCCGCTGGACAATCCGGCTTATGCATTCCTGGCCACCAGTGCGATTGCCAGGGGGCGCATCGACGGTTTCGATCTCGATGACGCCAAGCGTGTCCGCGGCGTGATCGACATCGTCACCCACGAGAACGCGCCGAAGCTGAAGGAGTCGAAGCTGTTCAGCAATGGCGGCTATGCGGGCACGACGATCCAGCCGCTGAAGTCGGCCGATATCGCCCATGACGGCCAGATCATCGCTGTCGTCGTCGCGGAAAGTTATGAGGCCGCGCGCGAGGCGGCCAACCGGGTCAAAGTCAGCTACACCGCCACGGCGCCGAGTGCGACTTTCGACTCGCCCGGGACCACCACGGCGGCCGCGAAGGGGCAGAGTGCCCAGTTCAAGGAAGATCCCGAGGTCGGGGATTTCGCCAAGGCGTTCGATGCGGCCGAGATCAAGCTGACCGCCTCCTACGAGACGCCGACGCAGCATCACAATCCGATGGAGCTGTTCTCGACGAGCTGCGTGTGGATGGGCGACAACCTCGTCATCTATGAGGGTAGCCAGTTCGTCTACGGCTTGAAGAACGGCGTTGCCGAGCAGCTCGGCATCGACGCCGACAAGGTGCGCGTGGTCAATCCCTATGTTGGCGGCGGTTTTGGTTCGCGCGGCTCGATGACGCCGCGGACCGCCATCATCGCCGGCATTGCCAAGCGCTTGAACCGACCGATCAAGCTGGTCCCGACCCGCGACCAGGGGTTTACCATCACAACGCATCGCGCCGAGACTCGGCATGAGATCAAGCTTGGCGCCAGTCGGGACGGCAAGCTGCTCGCTTTGAGGCATGAGGGGGCTGAAGTCTCCTCGCGTCCCGACGCCTATTGCGTCGGCGGCACCAAGACGACGACGCGGCTTTATGCCTGTCCGAACGTCGACAGCCTCGTCTCGATCGTGCGCGCCGATCGCAACACCCCCGGCTTCATGCGCTCACCGCCGGAGGTGCCGTATCTGTTCGCGCTGGAGAGCGCGATGGATGAGCTCGCGTTGAAGCTGAACATGGATCCGGTCGAGCTTCGCCGCATAAACGATACCAATTTTGAGCCGATCGGCGGCAAGCCCTATACATCGCGCTCGCTGATGGCCTGTTTCGATGAGGCGGCCAAGGCGTTCGGCTGGGCGCAGCGCTCGCCGCAGCCGAAATCGATGTCGGACGGCGACTGGCTGATCGGCTATGGCTGTGCCGCCACCTGCTATCCGACGCAGATGGCGCCGTCTGCTGCGCGCGTGCGCCTGCAGCGTGAC
>NZ_JALBGZ010000515.1:0-4661 GCF_023006515.1 Bradyrhizobium sp. PRIMUS42 | reverse complement strand
AATCGGCGCCGTCGTGGGTGCCGGCACGGGCGCCGCGATCGCCTCCGAAGGCGAGCGCCGCCGCTCCGGCTACTATGCCTATCAGCGCGGCTGCTACATGCAGAGGCCGGACGGGTATTATGTCCGGGTCGATCACAGGTATTGCTACTAGATCAACCGCAGCCCGCGCAGGCTCGCGTGCCCGCCTTTGCCGACGATGATGTGGTCGTGCACGGCGATGCCGAGCGGCTTGGCGATGTCGATGATCGCCTTGGTCATCTGGATGTCGGCCTGCGACGGCGAGGGATCGCCGCTGGGGTGGTTGTGCACGAGGATGAGCGCGGTCGCGGATAATTCGAGCGCGCGCTTGATCACCTCGCGGGGATAGACCGGGGTGTGGTCGACGGTGCCGGTCTGCTGCACCTCGTCGGCGATCAGCTGGTTGCGCTTGTCGAGGAACAGCAGACGAAACTGCTCCTTGTCGGCGAACGCCATGCTGGTGCGGCAATAGTCGATCACCTCGTTCCAGGAGGACAGCGCGTTGCGGCTGTTGACCTCGCCCTTGGTCACGCGGCTCGCCGCCGCGGCAATCAGCTTGAGCTGGTGGATCGCGGACTCGCCGACGCCGTCGACCTCGCGCAGGCGCGCTACCGGCGCATGCACGACCTCGGCGAAGGAGCCGAACGTCTTGATCAGCGCCTTCGCCAGCGGCTTGGTGTCGCGCCGCGGCAGCGCCGGAAACAGCGCTATCTCCAACAGCTCGTAGTCGCTGAGCGCATCCGCCCCCGCGCTGTAGAAGCGCTCGCGCAACCGCTCGCGATGGCCGAGATAATGCGGCGCGTCGTCAGGCTTGCTCTTGTCGTGGTCCGGCTTGGCGGGCATGGGCCGCCAGCATTGCCGGGGGCCGGCGCTTTTGCAACCGTCAATTGCGGCCGCACATGGCTTGATGATGGGCGGGCGGGCCGAACCGCTACCCGATCTGCTTCTCGCCGTGCCGCTCCGACAGCGTGAAGATCTCGACGCCCGTCGCCGTCACGCCGACGGAGTGCTCGAACTGCGCCGACAGCGAGCGGTCGCGCGTCACGGCGGTCCAGCCGTCGGAGAGGATCTTCACGTGCGGCTTGCCGAGATTGATCATCGGCTCGATGGTGAAGAACATGCCGGGCTTGAGCTGCACGCCTTCGCCGGGGCGGCCGATATGGATGATGTTCGGCTCGTCGTGGAACATGCGCCCGAGGCCATGGCCGCAGAAATCGCGCACCACGCTCATGGCCTGCGGCTCGACGAAACTCTGGATGGCGTGACCGATGTCGCCGGTGGTGGCGCCGGGCTTCACCGCGGCGATGCCGCGCATCATCGCTTCATACGTCACCTCGATCAGCCGCTCGGCCTTGCGGGCGATCGGGCCGATCGCATACATCCGGCTGGAATCGCCGTACCAGCCGTCGACGATGAAGGTGACGTCGATATTGACGATGTCGCCCTCCTTCAGGGGCCGGTCGCCGGGCATGCCGTGACAGACCACGTGGTTGAGCGAGGTGCAGGTCGAATAGCGATAGCCGCGATACATCAGCGTCGCCGGATAGGCGTTGTTGCTGAAGGCGAAGTCGCGGACGAACTCGTCGATGCGCGAGGTCGGCACGCCCGGTCCGACGATGTCGGTGAGCTCGTCGAGGCACTTGGCCACCAGCGCGCCGGCCTTGCGCATGCCGGCAAAGGCGGCCGGCCCATGCAGCTTGATCTGTCCGGTCTTGCGCAGCGAGGTATCGGTGGCTTCGACGTAGCTCATGCGTGTCAGGTCTTTTCGGGCTGATCTCGATTTCGGCGGAAAGGCTTGATTTCAGGCCCTAATTTAATGATTGCGGGGCTTCATGCAAGCTTAAGGCAGAGCGTTTTCGAGCGAAGTGGCTACCGGTTCGCGTGAAGAAAACGCATCAAAACCGGAATCTTACGGGCCTCTTGCGCCCGAAAGCGGGCCTAATTCGGGACTTCTACGGTGGTTTCCACCGGCAGCGCGCCGCCGCGGATGCGGATTTCGCGGACGGGATAGGGAACCCGGATGCCCTCGTGCTTGAAGGCGTCCCACAACCCCAGCATCACGTCGCTCCTGACCTTGTCCATGCCGTCGGGATCGGCGATCCAGAAGGTCAGCGAGAATTTCATCCCGGCTTCGGCGAACTCGGTCAGGATGCAGGTCGGCGGTTTGCCCTTCTGCGCGCGCGGATGGGCGGCGGCGGTCTCCGCGGCGAGCGTACAGACCAGGCGGGGATCGGCGTCGTAATTGGTGCCGAAGGCGATCTTCACCAGCGTGTTCTTGTCGGTATAGGTCCAGTTGACGACCTTTTGCGTCACCAGATCCTCGTTCGGCACCAGGAACTCGCGGCCGTCGCCGGCGGCGACGGAAATATAACGCGTCTTCATCGCGCTGATGCGGCCGGTATTGTCGCCGATGGTGACGAGGTCGCCGGGCTTCACCGACTTGTCGGCGAGCAGGATGATGCCCGAGATGAAGTTGGCGACGATCTTCTGCAGGCCGATACCGATGCCGACGCCGACCGCGCCGGAGAACACCGCGAGCGCTGAAAGATCGATGCCGACCGCTCCGAGCGCAATGACAATAGCGACGGCAAGCAGCCCGATGCGGATGATCTTGACCAGGAGCACCTGCACCGATGGCGTCAGATCGGTGGTCGCGTTGATCCGGCTCTCGGCGAAATTGCTCGCGATGTTGGTCGCCCACAGCGCGATGAGCAGGAGCGCACCTGCCTTGAGCACCAGCAGTGGGGTCAACCTGAGGCCGCCGAGCACGATCGCGTAGGAATCGAGCAGGTCGACCGTCGTATCGAGCTGGCCGAGGATCGAGAGCGCTGCGAGAAACCACGCCGTGATCGACACCAGCTTGACGATGAAGGCATTGCGCAGCACCGAGGTCACGAGGCGGATCGCCAGCCAGGCCAGTCCGAGCTTGGCGGCGACCATCAGGAGATAGGAGCGGCTCGGCCAGGTCGCGTGGTACATCACCACGCGGGAGATGATCACGAGCAAGGTGAACACCGCCGTCGAGGCGCTGGCGACCATCACCCGGGCGAAGTGCCGGAGCGGCAGCGGCCAGCGCATCGCCAGCGAGGTCATGTCGATCCGGTTGCGGACGGCGGCTTCCGCGGCATAGGCGATGCCGGCCGCGGCCAGGATCAGACCGAACTGCAGGTAGAACCAGGGCGAGGAGATCTCCGCCCCGACGCTGCGCGCGGTGGTCTGCACGAACTCCATGAAGTCCTTGAGGTCCATGTCCATCGGTCTCGTCGGCAAGCAGGGGAGGAATTGATTCGAGGGAGCCGCAGAATCCCACAAAGGGCGCGGCCGGGCCATCGATACACCGGCATGTGATGTACGTTAAGGCCGTAAAATACGGGCAGATTGCCGCGAGCGGGAGAAAATGGGTTGGCGCAGGAGAGTGCCGACGATAAGGATGAAATTCCAGCGATTTGTACCCGGAAGGTGGATGGCCTCCCTCGACTCCGTTAGCCTCGCCATATTGCTCGGCGCCGTCCTCGTCATGGCCGGCATCCTCTCCAGCCTGCTTGCGCTGCGCTTCGGCGCACCCTTGCTGCTCGTCTTCCTTTTGATTGGCATGCTTGCGGGCGATTCCGGCCCCGGCCAGCTCCAGTTCGACGACGTCCGCACCACCTATCTGGTCGGCTCTGTGGCGCTGGCCCTGATCCTGTTCGACGGCGGGCTGAAGACACGCTTTGCCAGCATCCGCACCGTGCTCGCGCCGTCCGTGGTGCTCGCGACCGTCGGTGTGCTCCTGACCGCGCTGATCACGGCGCCGTTCGCCAAATATGCGCTCGACCTCAACTGGACGGAGTCGCTGCTGGTCGGCGCCGTCGTGGCCTCGACCGACGCCGCCGCCGTGTTCCTGCTGGTGCACACCCAGGGCCTGCGCCTGCGCCCGCGCGTCGGTGCGACGCTGGAGGCCGAATCCGGCACCAACGATCCTTTCGCGATCTTCCTCACTCTGATGCTGGTCGAATACATCTCGCTGGGATCGAGCTCCGCAGGCCATGTGGCGATGGAGTTCATCCAGGAGGCGGTGCTGGGCGCCGTCGTCGGCGTCTTCGGCGGACGGCTCGTCGTCATCGCGCTCAACCAGGTGGCGTTGCCGCAGGGCCTGCATGCGCCGTTCGTGACCACGGCTGCGCTCGTGATCTTCGGCGGCTCGCAGATCATGCACGCCTCGGGCTTCCTCGCGGTCTATCTCGCCGGCATCATCATCGGCAACCGGCCGACCCGCGCGCACAATTCAGTGGTGGCCTTTCTCGACGCGGCGACCTGGCTGGCGCAAATCGTGATGTTCGTGCTGCTCGGCCTGCTGGTCTCGCCGAGCCGGCTCGGCGCCAGCATCCTGCCGGCGGTCGGCATCGCCTTCGTGCTGATGCTGGTGGCTCGGCCGATCGCGGTATTCGCGTGCCTGGCGCCGTTCCGCTTCAACTGGCGCGAGAAGATCTTCATCGCCTGGACCGGCCTGCGCGGCGCCGTCGCGATCTTCCTGGCCTCGATCCCGATGCTGGTCGGCCTGTCCAAGGCCTATCTCTATTTCGACGTCGCCTTCGTCGTCGTCATCATCTCGCTGCTGCTGCAGGGCTGGACCCTGGCGCCGGCCGCGCGCAAGCTGCATGTGG
>NZ_JALBGZ010000514.1:0-4668 GCF_023006515.1 Bradyrhizobium sp. PRIMUS42 | reverse complement strand
ATCCGCGCGGCAGCCGCGAGCTGCGCGCGGCAATCGCCGATCATCTGCTGTCGGCGCGCGGGCTGCGCTGCGATCCCGATCAGATCATGCTGACGTCGGGCACCTTGCACGCGCTGCGCATCGTGCTGAGCGCGATCCTCAGAGCGGGCGACCAGGTCTGGTGCGAGGACCCCGGCTACCCTGCCGCGCGCAAGACCTTTGCACATTGCGGCTACCGCGCCGTGCCCGTTCCCGTCGACGAGCACGGCATGCGCATCGCCAAGGGCCGCATCGCGGCGCCGTCCGCGCGCGCGGCCTATGTCACGCCGTCGCATCAGTTTCCGCTGGGCGTTCAGATGTCGATGCCGCGGCGGCTCGAGCTTCTGGACTGGGCAAAGCGGGCCGGCGCCTTCATCCTGGAGGACGATTACGACAGCGAGTTTCGCTATGACGGCGCACCTTTGATGTCGCTCGCCGGCATCGACCGTCTCCAGCGCGTGATCTACCTCGGCACGTTTGCCAAGACGCTGTTTCCGGGCCTGCGCATCGGCTATTGCGCCCTGCCCGAACGCCTGATCGCAGACGTGACGGCTGCGCGCGCGGCGCTCGACCGCTTCCCCGGCACGCTGATGGAAGGCGCGGTGGCCGACATGCTCAACTCGGGCGCGTTCGCCGCAAACCTCAAGCGCGTGCGAAAACTCTATCGCGAGGCGCGCGATGTGCTGGCCGAAACGCTGGAAGCCGCATCCGATGGTGCGCTATCCGTGCCGGTGCCGTCACAAGGCCTGCATCTCGTCGCCCGGTTCGATCCCTCGGTCGACCTGACGGTGGCCGCGCAAGCCAAGCAGGCGGGCGGCGCGGAGGGCTGGCTATTGGCCGACACCTATTCGCGCACGCGTCCTCTCCCCGGCTTCGTGCTGGGATTTTCCGGCCACGCAGTTCCACAACTCGTAGCCTCCGCCGAACGGCTCGCGCGGGAATCGCGGTCAGCCTTGCGCGCGAAAAGCAAGCCGGTTCGGCGAGCATGAGCAAGCTTCGCTATTAGAATCGCTCACCGCTCCCTACATTGCGTCATCGATTCCGGGAGCCTTCATGATGTCACTCCGCCACGCGACCTGCCTCTCGCTCCTGATCTCCATCGCGCTCGCCGCGGCGGCGCATGCCGCCACGGTCGGACGCGAGCAGGATATCGTGGATCTGAAGCTCGGCCAGCGCGTTCTCGTGGACGACGGAACCTGCCCTGCCGGACAGGTCAGGGAAGTGCGCGGCGCAAGGATGACCGACAAGGGTGTCTCGCGCACGAGCTCCTGCGTGCCGCGGCAGGGGCCGAAAACAAAATGATGGCCTGAGAGGCTACTTCGCCGGATCGAACATGCATTGCAGGGTTGGCTTGGCAATCTTGGTAAAGGTCGGGCCGATCTCGCCCTGCTTAGAAGCCGGAACCCAGTCGGTCTCGATGGTGGGCACGCCGGTCTCGCTGATGCCGCGCAACAGCGCTTCGCGCAGGTCGCGATCCTCGACGGCGGCCGCGGCGTGATCGTGCAGGCAGCCGCAGACTGCCTCCGGATGCTCCCAGCGGCCGATCATGCGCGGCGCGCACTGGCGCACGAACTCGCTGCGGGGATCCGGTAACCTGGTGGGCGCGCGCACCTGCGCCTGGGCGGCATTGATCGTCAGAACAAAAACGAACGCAGCGGCGCAAAATCGAACGATCATGACGGCCTTTATCGCTGATTTTCTTGTTATCGATCAGAAGCGCGCGGCAACCACGATGGGCTGCGACGTCGTGGTGATGACCGGCGAGCCGCTGTACTGGAAGGTGCCGACGCCGGGCAGATTGCCGTCCGGCGAGCCAGCCAACGAGGAGCCCGCAACCACGAAAGCGAAGGCAAGGATGTAGCTGAGCGCGCGCATGGTCTTGTCTCCGAATTCGGTGGCCGGCGGTGCGCCGTTCGTCGTTGTGAAGCTGATAACCATGGGCGGTTTCGCCCGTGATGCGCCAAAAGCCGAAAATGGTTTCATCTCCGTGAGAATTGTTTCGTCCGGTCCGAGACGACGACACAATTCTCTGAAAACGCCAACCATTTCAGTGAGGTCTCGCTAGAGCTCATGGCGGCTTGCCAAGTTCCGGCTCCGGTGTGCGAACACACTCGACGCAGCCGCCGTCATGTTCCCGCCTCACCCGCTTCACACGCATTTTACGTTTTCCTGCGAATGGAGCGGCAAACGAAGGCTGGTCCTGTCGAACCGGGAGCGCGTCGGCCGCGACCCAAGCCATCGAACCTGGACGCCCATCACCGGGCGCGTTCACTTGAGGGATGGCCATTATGGTGGCGCAAGATCGCGCAATGCCGCGCGAGGCGGACCAACGGACGGACGGCGGAGGTCAACGACCCAATCGCGTCGCCTCAGCCGGCGCGATGTCGCTACAGTCTGGCCGCGGCTTTGAGGCCGCGCCACAAGCCTTCGTGCGGCTGACCGGCTCGCATCTTGTCAAGCCGTAGGCCAGCCGAGCCTGTGCTTGAGTGAACGCAAGCGCGTTACTGTGTGAACGCGCATTACTGTGTGAAGAACTCGGCGCACTTCTGGACGTTTGCGTCCGCAGCTCCCCACGGCATGATCGGCACTGTCGAGGTCGAGTTCTTCGGCGAGCCCTCGATTATCCTGTCCGAATAGACCATGTAGACCAGCACGTTGCGCTTGGTGTCGCAGCCGCGCACGATCTGCATCTTCTTGAAGAACAGCGACCGGCGCTGGCGGAACATGTCGTCGCCCTGCTCCATCTTGGTCTTGAACTTGATCGGGCCGACCTGGCGGCAGGCCAGCGAGATGTCCGACACCTCCTCGGCAAGGCCAAGCCAGCCCTTGAAGCCGCCCTTTTCCGGCACCGTGAAATGACAGGCGACGCCCTCGACTTCGGGATCGTCGAGGCCATAGGTCGCGAGCTTGTCGTTCGGGCTCATCCATTTGAACACGGTGGAGCGGCGGAAGATCAGATCGGGCTCGTCGGCAGCTTGGACGGACGCCGCCGGCACGGCCAGGGCCAGGAGGAATAAGGCGAGACCTTTCAAGCGGATGCCGGCAAGTCCAGGGAAACGAGATGACATGAAGTTCTCCGGTAACAAGTCTCCGCAATGTAGGAACGCGTCAGCCCGACAGGAAGACGACAGGCGGGCAGAGGCGGCCGCCGTTTACCGCTCTGTGAGGCTTTTTTGCTACGTCTTGGACAAAAGTCGCTGATGGCAGAACCGGCCTGGTGGTGAACGCGTATCCCCTTTGCGAGACTAACGTCTGATTTGGAATATGGATTCGAGGATGAACAGCGTGAACGGGTCGCGTTTTTCTGCCAAGCCGGCGCGGCTGTGGCAGGTCGCCATTTTGACGGCGGCGGGTATGATCGGCGCGACCAGCCAGGCAGACGCAGCATTTTATTATTGGACGGATTATTCCGACGGATCCTATTACGCCCGGCAGAGCCGGCATCCCGAGATACCGCGCCAGAAGCCGCCGAAGCGCGACGCAACCGGCCGGAAAGAGGTTGTCGCCGAAAAGCAAGCCGGCGCAAAGCCACAAGGGCCGCTGGTCATCGTCGTCTCGATCGACCGGCAGAAGGTGACGGTCTACGACACCAACGGCGTGTTCGCGGAATCTCCGGTGTCCACGGGCATGAAGGGCCATTCGACGCCGATGGGTGTGTTCAGCGTCATCCAGAAGCACAAATTCCACCATTCCAACATCTATAGCGGCGCGCCGATGCCGTACATGCAGCGGATCACCTGGTCCGGCGTCGCCATGCATGCCGGCGCGTTGCCGGGCTATCCGGCCTCGCATGGCTGCATCCGCATGCCGATGGCGTTCGCGGTGAAGATGTGGAATTGGACCAGGATGGGCGCGCGCGTCATCGTCGCGCCCGGCGAGATGACGCCGCACAGCTTCTCCCATCCCCTGCTCGCCTCGGTGCGCGTGCCGCCACAGCCTGCCGCGAGCCTCGAGCCGCAGACCAATGTCGGCGACAAGGCCGACAAGGGCGCCGCGCAGACCAAAGCCGCCGAAACCAAGTCGGTCGAGACCAAGCCCACCGAAACCAAGACGGCCAGCGCCGATGCCGTGCTCGAGCTGCGCGCCTCCGTCGACCATACCGTGATGTCGGATGTGACCACGGGCAATGCGCCAGCCCACGAGGAAGCCGGCGCCCCGGCCGACAAGGCCAAGACGGCCGAGGCAACTGACGCGGCCAAGCCGCAGTCGGAAGACAAGCCGGCTAGCGGGGACAAGCCTGCCGACAAGGCCGAGCCGATCAAGACCGAAGCAGCGGACTCCGCAAAGACGACCGATGCACCGGCACCTGCGCTCGCCGCCTCGCCCGATGCGAACAAGGACGAAAGCCGCGTTGCTGATCCGGCGCCGGTCGCAAAGCCGGAAGCCCCCAAGCGGGCCGGCCAGATCGCCGTCTTCATCAGCCGCAAGGATTCCAAGCTCTACGTGCGGCAGAATTTTGCGCCGCTGTTCGAGGTGCCGGTCACGATCGCCCCGAGCGACCGGCCGCTCGGCACCCATATCTTCACCGCCGAGCTCGACAAGACCGATACCAACGCACTGCGTTGGTCGGTGGTGTCGCTGCCCGTCTCCGCCCGTTCCGCGGCACGCGAGGACGATGGCCGGCTCACGCGCCGCGAACGCGGCGGTGTC